>NZ_LASY01000039.1:0-64294 GCF_000973155.1 Grimontia sp. AD028
AATTCACATGCATTAAGCCTTTGCGCTGGCTTTTCTTGTCTATGAGCGGAACATTACATGGTGTCGGGTATAAAATGTGATGGAATTGGGTTTACGTCAGGCGAGTCGCCATGCAGACTAACCACCCTACCGAAAAACATTGAATGAAGGATTGGTAAATGACTAAAGTGCTTCACACTGAACACGCTCCAGCAGCAATTGGCCCATACATTCAGGGCGTCGATCTGGGTAACATGGTACTGACTTCAGGCCAAATCCCAGTGAACCCTGTCACTGGTGAAGTGTCAGCAGACATCGCGGTTCAAGCACGCCAGTCTCTGGAAAACGTGAAAGCGGTTGTTGAATCTTCTGGCCTGACTGTTAGCGACATCGTTAAGCTGACCGTATTCGTAAAAGATCTGAACGACTTCGGTACTGTTAACGAGGTATACGGCAAATTCTTCGACGAGCACGGTGTAGAACACTACCCAGCACGCTCTTGTGTTGAAGTCGCTCGCCTGCCAAAAGATGTTGGCATCGAAATCGAAGCGATCGCGGTACGCAAATAATCTTTCTAGGTCTCACGACTTTGATTGAACGAGAATGAAAAAAGCGACCACAAGGTCGCTTTTTTATTGTCTGGGCAAATTGTTAAGCTGCCAACTGCACTTCTATCTTGTCGACAACCTGACGGAACCAGGCCGTAAACTGCTCGGGCTTTTCTCCCATCGCAGCACTCATTTCCTGCTGAGGCCACCAGCGCCAATCCATCACTTCATCAGGGTTGGGAACCAGGGTGACATCGTCTACCTGACACACGATGATTTGGTCCAACTCATGCTCAGTCAGATTGTTATCAAGCTCAGCGCGATAGCAAAATGATTCGCCCATCTCGAAGCTGAGCGGCGCAACAATGCCAAGCTCTTCGTTCAAGCGACGCTTCGCTGCGGCCTCAAAAGACTCTCCCTGCATAGGGTGCGAGCAGCAGGTGTTAGTCCACAATCCACCACTGTGGTACTTACCCATCGCTCTTTGCTGGAGCAGGTATTCGCGGCCATGCGGGGTTTCCCGGTAAATCATCACCGAGAATGCCAGATGCAAAAGCCCTTGCTCGTGCGCAGCCAGTTTTTCGGCAAGCCCTGTTGGCTCGCCATTTTCTGTTACCAGAACAACCTGATCTCTCAGCATACCTGTCTTACTTCTCTTACAAATCAGAGGCTTCTTAAAACACAAAAAGGATACGCATCTGCGTATCCTTTGGTTTTTACATTTACTGAGTAGTCTATTACTTCTTGTTGAGCTCGGCTACTTCTGCGTCCAGTTCTGCCAGTTTGGCCGCCATGATGTCATGACACTTCTTCGCCAATTCACGCACATTGTCTTTGTCATAGCCTTCGATAGAAATCGGATCCATCACTTCTACAATGATGTGTCCGTTATCACCACGTGACGCACTCAGGTGCTTGGTTGAGCTACAGACGATAGGAACAATAGGCACACCTGCACCGATGGCAGCATGGAACGCACCGGTTTTGAATGGCAGCAGACCACGGCCGCGTGAACGCGTACCTTCAGGGAACAGCCAAACAGAGACGTCATTGTCTTTGATTTGGTCAACCACCTGACCAATAGTGCCGACTGCTTTACTACGGTTGTTGCGGTCAATCAGGATGTTACCGGTCAGCCAGTACAAGGTGCCGAAAATAGGAATGTAAGCGAGGCTTTTCTTACCCACGGTCACTGCGCGTGGACGAACAGCATTCGATACGGTCACCAAATCCCAGTTGCTCTGGTGGTTGGCGATATAAACACAGGTGCCAACGTCTTTTGAGGCTTCAGACTGGCGCAGGTCAAGCTTGATACCAAACAGAGAAGAAAGCTTGCCGAACATGCGGCCAAAAGTATAAACGTGCTTTGGATTTCTCGGGCTGAACAGGCAGTAACCACAACCGAATACAAGCATGAAAATCGCAAACAACGCGACAGCCAGCAGTCGCAGTATAAAGTACATTCAAATTCTCCTAACACCACTTAGCCGCAAGGAATCAGGCTGTTAGCCTGAGGCGGTCTGGTAAAAATTACAGCGTACACTTGTTCGCTTAAATTGGCTGCGACTAGTATACGCATGCATTAACAAAAATCATCAACCTTCGGTTAACAAGACGAAAAAAAGCCCTCCGTAGAGGGCCTTTTCTTATTCAGCTTCCGGAGTATCTGGCGCCGAGGTTTCTGCCGACGACGTATCTGGTGTCGCTACTTCAATCGCCGTTACTCGCTGCAAACCTCGTGGCAGCATAGAGCCACGTCGGCCGCGCTCGCCACGGAAGTTATCCATGTCCGCAGGTTTCAATGACAGCTTGCGCTTACCGGCATGCAGAGTCACTGTTGAGCCTTGCGGGATAACGAACAATTGCGCCAACAGTTCTTCACGGGCTTTCGCGCGCGCAGAAGGAATGTTGATGATCTTGTTACCCTTACCTTTGCCCAGTTGAGGCAGCTCTTTCACCGGGAACACCAGCATACGGCCTTCGTTAGTGATAGCGACAATATCGTCGTTGTCGATATCAAACACACGTTGTGGTGCCATCACTTCTGCTGCTTGAGGCAAGCTCAGCAAGGCTTTGCCGCTGCGGTTTTTCGACAGAAGGTCGTCTTGCTTACACACAAAACCATAACCCGCATCTGACGCCATCAGCACCAAATGATCATTCTCGCCCATCATCACATGGCGCACTGTCGTGCCTGCTGTGATGTTCAAGCGGCCAGTAATCGGCTCACCCTGACTACGCGCAGAAGGCAAACTGTGCGACTCCAGCGCATAGCTGCGGCCATCAGTACCGATAAACACAGCAGGCTGATTACTCTTACCTCGCGCGGACGCCAGGTAATTGTCACCAGACTTATAGCTCAGCGTGGTCGCATCAACATCGTGGCCTTTCGCATGACGGATCCAACCTTTTTCAGACAGAACCACAGTAATTGGCTCGCTCGGGATCAAATCACGCTCTGTCATCGCTTTCGCTTCAGCGCGTTCAATCAAAGGTGAGCGGCGATCGTCGCCATACTTCTCAGCATCAGCCAGAATTTCTTTCTTCAGCAGGGTATTCATACGGCGCTCAGAACCCAGCAGCTTTTCTAGTTGCTCGCGCTCTTTGTTCAGCTCGTCCTGCTCGCCACGGATCTTGATCTCTTCCAGTTTGGCTAACTGGCGGAGTTTGATTTCAAGGATCGCTTCGGCTTGCTTCTCGCTGAGGTCAAAACGACTCATCAGCTCTTTTTTCGGCTCATCTTCGGTGCGGATGATCTCAATCACTTCATCAATGTTGAGATACGCAGCCAACAAACCTTCCAAGATGTGCAAACGAGCCAGTACTTTGTCCAGACGGTATTGCAGACGGCGACGCACGGTTTCGCGGCGGTATTCCAGCCACTCAGTCAGGATTCTAACCAGACCCTTCACCTGAGGACGGCCATCAAGACCAATCATGTTCAGGTTAACGCGATAGCTCTTTTCCAGATCCGTTGAAACGAACAGGTGGTTCATCAGTTGATCGCAATCCACACGGTTTGAGCGTGGAACAATCACAATACGGGTCGGGTTTTCGTGATCCGACTCGTCACGCAGATCGTCGACCATCGGCAATTTCTTCGCGCGCATCTGGTTAGCGATTTGCTCCAGAAGCTTCGCACCAGAAACCTGGTGCGGCAGCGCAGTGATCACGATATCGCCGTTGTCTTTGTGCCAGCAAGCACGCATCTTGATGGAGCCACGACCATCGCGGTACAGCTTCTTGAGCTCTACCTGCGGTGTAATGATTTCTGCTTCGGTCGGATAATCCGGGCCTTTGACATGCTCAAGCAGGTCATCCAGCTCCAGTTTTGGCGTATCAATCAACGCCACCAACGCATTCGCCACCTCACGGGCGTTGTGCGGCGGAATGTCAGTCGCCATGCCGACCGCAATACCGGTCACCCCGTTCAGCAGGATATGCGGCAGACGTGCAGGCAGCGCTTTCGGCTCCTTCATGGTGCCGTCGAAGTTTGGCTGCCAGTCAACAGTGCCTTGTCCTAATTCAGACAGCAGCACTTCCGAGAAACGTGACAGGCGCGATTCGGTGTAACGCATCGCCGCGAAGGATTTCGGGTCGTCCGGCGCACCCCAGTTACCCTGACCATCAACCAGCGGGTAGCGGTAAGAGAACGGCTGAGCCATCAATACCATAGCTTCGTAACAGGCAGAGTCACCGTGCGGGTGATACTTACCCAGCACGTCACCGACGGTACGGGCAGATTTCTTGTATTTGGCAGTTGCCGACAGGCCAAGCTCAGACATCGCATAAATAATGCGGCGCTGTACCGGCTTCAGGCCGTCACCGATAAAAGGCAGTGCACGGTCCATGATGACGTACATCGAATAGTTGAGGTATGCATCCTCAGTAAACTTCCTCAGCGGAAGCTGTTCGACACCGTCATAAGTGATATCAGTCATTGAAAACGTCCGATCTTAAAATTCTTGCTTAAACTTCGGTCAGCTCAGCCATGTCGCCTTTGTCTTGCAACCAGTGGCGGCGGTCTTCTGCGCGTTTCTTACCCAGGAGCATGTCCATCATGCGATCCGTTTCTTCCTGATCGTCAATGGTCAACTGAACCAGACGGCGGGTATTCGGATCCATGGTGGTTTCGCGAAGCTGCAGTGGGTTCATCTCACCCAGGCCTTTAAATCGCTGTACGTCGATTTTGGCGCGCTTCTGGCTCAAACGCTCAAGGATGCCGGCTTTTTCTTCGTCATCCAGCGCGTAATACACTTCCTTACCGCAGTCGATGCGGTAGAGCGGTGGCATCGCCACATACACGTGACCGGCTTTCACAAGCGCCTGGAAGTGCTTCACGAACAGCGCACAAAGCAGTGTGGCGATGTGAAGACCATCCGAGTCCGCATCGGCGAGGATACATACCTTGCCGTAACGCAGGCCGCTTAAATCTTCACTGTCGGGGTCGATACCCAGCGCCACAGAAATATCGTGGACTTCCTGAGACGCCAAAACCTGATCGGCTGACACTTCCCAAGTGTTCAGAATCTTACCGCGAAGCGGCATGATGGCCTGAAACTCACGGTCACGGGCTTGCTTGGCAGACCCCCCCGCTGAGTCACCCTCGACAAGGAACAGTTCCGTGCGCGCCAGATCCTGCATTGAGCAGTCTGTCAGCTTGCCTGGCAGAGCTGGGCCTGACGCCACTTTCTTACGCACCACCTTCTTCGCGGCACGCATACGGCGGTGCGCGTTGGCAATACACACTTCTGCCAGTTGTTCCGCCAGTTGCGGACGCTCGTTCAGCCACAGGCTAAAGGCATCTTTGACGACGCCTGAGACGAAAGCAGCACATTGACGTGATGACAGACGTTCTTTGGTCTGGCCGGCAAACTGCGGGTCCTGCATTTTTACAGACAGCACGTAGGCACAGCGGTCCCAGATATCATCGGCTGTCAGCTTAACGCCGCGTGGCAACAGATTGCGGAATTCACAGAACTCGCGCATCGCATCCAGAAGGCCCTGACGAAGGCCATTCACGTGCGTACCACCCTGAGCAGTTGGGATCAGGTTAACGTAGCTTTCAGCGATCAGCTCGCCACCTTCCGGCAACCAGATAACCGCCCAGTCGGCCGCTTCATGCGGCGCGTTGAAATCGCCCACAAAAGGTTCTGCTGGCAGGAGTTCGTAACCTTTTACACCTTCTGCCAGATAGTCTTTAAGACCGCTTTCGTAGCACCACTTAGTGGTCTCATCAGTGTTCTTGTCGGTAAAGACAATTTCCAGACCAGGGCAAAGCACAGCCTTGGCTTTCAGAATGCTTTTCAGGCGGGAAACAGAGAATTTCGGTGAGTCGAAGTAGCTCGCATCTGGCCAGAAGTGGACACGTGTGCCTTTTGCACGGCGGCCACAGGTGCCGGTCACTGTCAGCTCCTGCACTTTATCACCGTGTTCAAAGGCGATTTCATACACCTGACCGTCGCGTTTTACCGAGACTTCGACACGGTTAGACAGGGCGTTTACAACCGAAATACCCACACCATGCAAACCACCACTAAATTGGTAGTTTTTGTTGGAGAATTTACCACCGGCATGGAGTTTACAAAGGATAAGTTCAACCCCTGAAACCCCTTCTTCCGGGTGGATGTCCACCGGCATACCACGGCCGTCATCAATCACTTCAAGGGACTGATCCGCATGAAGGATGACTTCCACTTTACGTGCATGCCCCGCCAATGCCTCATCGACACTGTTGTCGATAACTTCTTGACCGAGGTGGTTTGGACGGGTCGTGTCTGTATACATGCCAGGGCGGCGACGCACTGGCTCAAGACCATTGAGAACTTCAATGGATCCCGCGTTATAAGCTTGGTCTGTCATAGATGAATGGTTTTCTAAATTTTGTCACATGGTCAGTGATGCCGCGCTAGCTTGTCAAATATTGTCACAGCTAACGAGGTTATTCTGTGAGTTGTGGTCACAGTCCCAGGAATTGAATGATATCAGCAGGGTATCTGTCGAATCCGACAAAGGCGTGATCGCCACCTGCTTCAACGGTCTGCTTACATCCCTGGTATTTAGCGACAGCTTCTCGGTAATCAAGCACTTCATCGCCCTCTTGCTGCAGCAGCCAGAGTGTCTCTGGATGGGAAATTGAGGCCACATCCAAGGCTTTCAGCTCATCCATATGATGAGGCTCAAGCAGGTACGTTTCTCCGGTATAAGGGTTTTGCTGTGGTCCGAGGTAATCAGCCAGCAAGTCATAAGGCTTCACGGCTGGATTCACCAGTGCGGCACGAAAACCATACTGGGCATTAAGCCAGGTCGATAAATAGCCACCGAGAGAACTACCAACCAAACCTATCTGATAGTCACCTTTGTAGGTTTCAATAATATGTTGGAGTTGGTGTGCGGCTTCGGCAGGGTAACAGGCGAGACGGGGAACTTCCAGCTTTATGTCTGGACGGTGCAATTCGCACCAAGCCCGCATCTGCTCTGCCTTCGCAGAGAGTGGCGAGCTGTTAAAACCATGAATATAGAGGAGCAAGGGCTTCATATTTTAGTAGCCTGTGGAATTCATATCAGGCTGAAATTCCGTGCCCTTGAGTCGTCCTACGTGAGTGATAATGGTGCCGTCTTGATGCAATTCAATTTCGCGCCAGCCAGGGTTAGTAGAATCCAGCGCAAAGTCATCAGAATCCGGTTTGAATTGGATGCAGGTTGAAGGAGCAGCCATGACGCGACGACCTTTGTGTTCGGTATCCAGCGCTTGGTGAATATGACCACACACTACACCTTTCACGTTGTTGTGCTTTTCAATCACCGCCCAGAAATCTTCCTGATTATGGAGTTGGTGTTGGTCCAGCCATGCACTGCCAGCTGGGAGCGGATGGTGGTGCAGCAGCACCAGGGTGTGACGGTCTTTGTTCGTTGATAGCGCAGTATCAAGCAAGGAAAGTTGCTCTTTAGAAAGGCGGCCGTGCGGGACACCCTTCACTTGGCTGTCCAACACTACCAGTTGCCAATGCTCTCCAACTAACACGCTATCACAACGTTGCAGCGTGGATTGCGTCAGAATGGATTGCATTTCCTGTTGGTAATCATGATTGCCAGGTAGCCAGAAGCAAGGCTGCGACCAGTGAGCAATCCCATCAACAAAACGTTGATAAGATTCTGCAGTGTGATCCTGGGAAATATCGCCGGTTGCGATAATGGCATCAAACTCAACCTGACTGGATTGAATTTCACCGACTACTGCCTGAAAACTCGCAGCCGTATTCAACCCAAGCAAACAACCATAGGGGTCTGCAAAGAGATGGGTATCTGTAATTTGTAACAACCGGACGGTCTGGCTGTGTTGGCTTGGTAGATGGCTTATCCGCAACGTCTTGAAAACCCTGATCGTAAATACGCGCTCATGCGCGTCAAACTAATAAATTATATTCTGTTTTGTTATACCGTTTTGCAGGCAATGCGCTAACCAGTCAGCAAGAAACGCATTAACCTGATGCTTTTCATCTTTCTGGTGCATACGCGGGTTCGGATAATCATAGCGCGGCTGAATACGAGAAATCTGCTGTGTGGTACACACTTCGGCCACACGTGCATCATGATACATACGAACTGTGAGTCTGGGTCGCAAATATTGAGGGACTTCACCCCGCTGCCAAATATCAAGCAAGGTGGTATAGCGCGTTGACTCGACGATATCCATCTGGAACTCATGTCCCTGAATTTCGTACACGCAGGATTCCCCCACGTTGTCGTCACGCGGCATCAGTCTTAGCAATTTAGCGTAGTTGGTCTCGTACATGCGCATCAGCGCATTCAAGTCGACTCGATACCCTTGCCTCAACATACCCTTATTCCCAATCGCTGCGTGTTCACCCAATGCTGGATGACTCCGCGCGAACCCTGTCACGATTCAGTGCCAGCCATTGCAGAGCAATAAGAGACGCGGCATTTTCGACCTTGCCTTCGTTAATCCATTGCATTGCTGTGTTAAACGGCACCACATGTACCAATATGTCTTCGCCTTCTTCTGGCAAGCCATGAACACCTTTGGCTTCTGACGCATCGACCAATCCAAGGTATAAATGAATGCGTTCAGAACACCCGCCAGAGCTCGACAGGTAGCTGGTCATCGGCTCAAGCTTTTCAACAGTCAGCCCAGCTTCTTCGTCCGCTTCACGCACCGCCACTTCTTCTGGCGATTCATCTTTGTCGATAATCCCAGCGACAATTTCAAGCTGCCAGGGAGATTCACTTGCCACCATCGCACCAATGCGAATTTGCTCCACCATGACGACCTGATCAGTCACCGGATCGTAAGGAAGCATCGCGACAGCATGACCACGCTCGAAAAGCTCACGATCGATGGTCTCGCTCCAGCCACCAGCAAACAGGCGATGACGAAATCGATATTTCACCATCTTGAAGTAACCATTATAGACAACGTCACTTGCTTCAATTTTTACGTCGCCTTTCCCAAACTGGGACGGTGCATTTTGCTGTGGCACGGAATATCCCTTTATTCCTGCAAACGGGTGGCAAATGATAAATGGTCGAAATATGGGGCTGCAATGTCACACCTCGACTTTTTTGGTATGGATTGCAGAATTATTTGAATATCTTTATGGTTCAGATGGTTTTACAATCAATTTTTCTCAAGAAACCATCACATTGTCAGTTCCAAGTAAGCATCCATAGTTTAAACTAGGGGCTAGCCGTAAGGTCCGGATACCTTCTGAAAACTGACCAAATAACGATACGTTCAGGGATTACCTACTATGAAAAAATTGCTCCCCCTCTTTATCGGGGTTGCGCTGGGCACCGCCGCTCCCCTGGCAAGCGCTGATGATCTGATTCAGGTTTACGAGCAGGCGAAGCAAAGCGACCCACAACTTCTACAAGCTGCTGCAACCAAAGACGCTGCTTTCGCAGCCGTTGACACTAACCGTGGCACCTTGCTGCCGCAGATTAATCTGAATGCTGGGTACAACCTTACCCGTTACAGCACGAATGGTCCTGGCGTATCTGACACCAACGTTTTATCAGCAGGTGTTGATCTAAGCCAAGAGCTTTTCGAGCAAAACAGCTGGATTAACCTTGATATCGCCGAGATCACTGCCCGTCAGGCAGATGCGGTTTATGCGGCGGAGCAGCAAGGACTGATCCTTCGTGTTTCCCAAGCTTATTTCAACGTGCTTCGTGCCATTGATGATCTGATTTTCGTCCGCGCAGAAAAAGCGGCGGTTGGTCGTCAGTTAGAGCAAACCAAGCAGCGCTTTGAAGTCGGTCTGTCAGCGATCACTGACGTGCATGATGCACAAGCACAGTTTGACTCAGTACTTGCTCAGGAAATTCTGTCTGAAAACCAAGTTTCCAACAGCTATGAGGAACTTCGCGAAATCACCGGCACCCGCCATTCTGACCTGTATGTATTAAACACCAGAACTTTCTCAGCAACCCGCCCGCAGCAAACGGCCGACGAGTTGGTGAAGCAAGCAGAAGAAGGTAACCTGAGTCTGCTGGCACAGCGCATTTCCCGCGATGCGGCAAAAGAGCGCATCAGTCTGGCAGAATCTGGTCACTTGCCATCCCTGACTCTCAATGCAGGTTATGATTACGCTGACACAGATAACAAAACCACTGGCAATAGTGGCGACAACAACCAGCTAACGGCTGGCATTAACTTAAATATGCCTCTCTACACCGGTGGCACCATCACTGCGGGCGTAAAAGAAGCGCAATTCAACTACGTGGCGGCTTCTGAACAGCTGGAAGGCACATACCGCTCTACCGTGAAGGATGTACGTGCTTTCTACAACAACATCAATGCCAGCATTGGCGCACTGCGTGCTTACGAACAAACTGTGATTTCACAGCGTTCTGCACTGGAAGCGACAGAAGCAGGTTTTGAAGTGGGTACACGTACTATTGTTGATGTGCTGGATGCGACCCGTCGTCTGTACGATGCAAACCGCAACCTGTCCAATGCGCGTTATGACTATGTCCTGAGCGTGCTGCAGCTTCGTCAGGCTGTGGGTACATTGAGCGAGCAGGATCTGGTTGATATCAACAACGGTCTGTTGCCACCGAAAAAGTAATTTTCGGTACGCACTAAAAAAGGCGCCTCGGCGCCTTTTTTGTCTCTATCTCGGTCTATCACAAAAGCCATTAGGCCTTGTTGTGACCACCCAGGATTGAGTTAATGATCTCTGTGGTTGAACAGCCATCTTCAAAGTTCAATACGCGAACTTCACCACCCGCAGCAATCACTTCTTTACCGCCTGCAATATCTTCCGGCTTGTAGTCACCGCCTTTTACCAAAAGGCTTGGCAGTACTTCACTGATCAGACGTTGCGGTGTTTCCTCACCGAAAGGCACAACCCAGTCCACTGCGCCCAAACCTGCCAATACGGCCATACGGCGATCGGTAGGGTTTACAGGACGGCCCGGACCTTTCAGGCCTCGCACAGATTCGTCAGTGTTCACAGCAACAATCAGACGGTCGCCCAGTTTGGCCGCTTCATTCAGGTAAGCTACATGCCCTGCGTGCAAAATGTCGAAACAACCGTTGGTCATCACCACTTTTTCACCGCGTGATTGCGCCATCTGAACAGCGGCTTTAAGTTGCTCTTCAGTCACGACGCCATAGCCAGAATGATGGCTGCCGTGAACCGCCTCAGTCAGTTCAATAGTCGACAGCGTCGATGTACCCAGTTTGCCAACCACAACGCCTGCAGCAGCATTCGCCAGTGCACACGCATCTTCAATAGGTTTACCCGCAGCCAAAGACGCCGCCAGCACAGAAATCACGGTATCGCCTGCACCCGTCACGTCATACACTTCTTTCGCCAACGTAGGCAGATTCAGTGGTTCATAGCCTTTACGAAGCAAAGTCATACCGTTTTCGCTGCGGGTAACCAGCAGAGCTTCGAATTCGAATTTTTCGATAAGTGCCAAACCACGCTCAACAATATCTTCTTCCGTGCGACAAGTACCAACAACGGCTTCAAATTCGCTCATGTTTGGTGTCAGCAACGTTGCACCACGGTAGCGTTCAAAGTCAGCGCCTTTCGGGTCAACCAGTGTTGCAACGCCTGCCTGGCGTGCCAGCTGAATCATTGGCTGAACATTCTCCAATGCGCCTTTCGCGTAATCAGACAGGATCATTGCCTTCGCTTTAGGCAATGCTGCTTCAATGCGAGCAAGGATTGGCTGAATATCTACATCATGGAAGCCTTCTTCGAAGTCCAGACGAATAAGTTGCTGGTTGCGGCTCATCACACGCAGTTTGGTGATGGTTGGGTAGTTCTCCAAGCCAACAAAATCACATTCCACTTTCAGTGAGCTAAGCGTGTCGTTCAGCACTTGTGCCTGCTCATCCTGACCGACAAGACCAATCAATTGTGCTTTGCCGCCAAGCGCAGCAATATTCATTGCCACGTTCGCCGCACCACCAGGACGCTCTTCAGTCTGGTTGATTTTCACGACCGGCACCGGAGCTTCCGGAGAGATACGTCCCGTTGGGCCATACCAGTAACGGTCAAGCATCACATCACCAACAACCAGAACGTCGGCTTGCTGATAGTCAGGCAAAGTCAGTTTCATTGTTTTCTCCAGGGAAAAAGGAACGTCGGCGATATTACCATAAACACATCACTGCAACAGCCACACCGACGACATCCTGCGCCGCCAATGTCTTTGAATTGCTACAGTTAAGTAGTGTTCCCACAGGAACTGACTATTTCCTAGGTTTCGGTATATACTCAACACCCTCATTTTTATCGCTAGATTCAGGAAATACGACAACGCCATGAGCAGCAATTCTGAAGCGCCGACTTTCCAATGGTCCTTACTACATCCTAAGTATTGGCACACCTGGATTGGTGTCGGAATGATGTTTCTGATCAGCTGGATGCCTTACCGCTTACAGCGTTTTATCGGCCGTAAACTTGGCTTGCTGATCATGAAGTTCTTCAAAAGCAGAAAGAAGATTGCATCAAGAAATCTGGAGCTTTGTTTTCCCGAAATGACAGGTGGTGAACGCGAGGCATTACTGAAAGAAAACTTTCAGAATATGGGCCTCGCCTTTTTCGAAACTTGTATGGCGTGGTTCTGGCCTGCATGGCGCATTAAGAAACACATGAAATATGAAGGCTTTGAACAAATCGAAGGGTTTAAAGCCAACAAAGAAGGTGTACTTGTCGTCGCGGTGCATTCATTTAATTTGGAGCTTGGTGCCCGTGCGTTTGGGGTTCACTCTCCAGGTTATGGTGTTTACCGCCCTAATACCAATCCGGTTTATGACTGGTTCCAATACCGTGGACGTACACGCGAAAACAAATGCATTGATCGTCGCGACGTAAAACAGATGATAAAACGCCTTCGTCAAGGCGAGCTGGTTTGGTATGCACCGGATCATGACTACGGCCGCCACCGCTATGCTTGGGCACCATTGTTTGCGGTCGAAAAAGCCTGTACCACGACGGGAACACATCTACTTGCTTCTGCTAGCAAATGTAAAGTCGCCACTTTCACTATTACGCGAGATCGTGAAGGCACTGGCTACACCATGAGACTGGACCCGCCAATGGAGGCTTTCCCTTACGATGATGCCGAAGCTTCTGCGGTTTATACCAACAAGTTTGTGGAGCGCTCTATCATGCGTGCGCCTGAACAATACATGTGGCTGCACCGCCGATTCAAGAGTCGCCCGGAAGGCGAACCCTCCCTATATGATTGATGTATCAAGGGGCTAAATCCTGCAAGTCATTCAGCAAAAAGCGGCACTGAATCAGTAGCCGCTTTTTCATTTCCTAAGCTATAGGGTCTGTTTTACACAGGCTCCATCCATTCTTCCCAAGCCGCTTTCACCGCTTCACGTTCTGCTATGAATGCACTGTCATCAACTTCCACAGACGCATCGAGCAGGTTCAGACGATGAATTTCATCGCGCATTGCGACATACGCATCGCGTAAGGTCAGTGCCTGCGGTGTGCTGAGAATGCCCGCTTGTGCCATGTCTTCGAGGATGCGGACGTTATCACTCCATCGGGTCAATGCCGGTTCGTCATTGGCATTCGCCAGCACAAAGAATTGGGTCATAAATTCAATGTCAGTAATTCCGCCCGGATCTTGCTTAATGTGGAATTTGCCCTTCTCTTTGCTACCAAGGTGGTCACGCATTTTATGGCGCATCTCGACCACTTCCTTGCGTAGGGCATCCACGTCGCGCTCTTTCGTCAGTACGCGCTTACGCACATCTGCAAAGCCCTTTGTCAGCAATGCATCACCATAAACCAAACGGGTGCGCACCAGCGCCTGATGCTCCCAGGTCCAGGCTTCTTCGTTCTGATATTCTTCGAACGATTCCAGCGTGGTCACCAACATACCTGATGCACCGGAGGGGCGAAGGCGGGTGTCGATTTCATACAACACACCTGATGCAGTGCGGGTAGAAAACAGATGGACGATACGCTGAGCCAGTCGCAGGTAGAACTGGCGGCTGTCTATCTCTTTCGGGCCGTCAGTGTAGGTGTTATCCGGGCAATCGTGCACGAACACTACATCCAAGTCTGAGTTGTAACCGAGCTCAATGCCTCCGACTTTGCCGTAACCAATCACCGCAAAGCCGCGGCCATCACGGCCGGATAGATGAGATGGTTGCCCATACTTTTCCGTCATCTGATACCAAGCCTGATTCACTACCGCTTCTACAATGGCTTCAGACAGATAGGTTAAGTGATCGCTCACCTTCATCACAGGCAACACATCAGCAATGTCAGCGGCGGCAATACGGAGCAACTGGGTTTGCTTGAATTGGCGGATATTCTCCATCTGCTGCTCCATATCCTCTTCCGGAATACGGGCAAGAAAGTCAAACAGTTCGTTGCGGTATTGATCGAGTGGCGTTGGGTTGTAGAGGTGTTGCAGATCCAGAAGCTCATCCAGAAGGATCGGGTAATTTGCCAGTTGCTCTGCCACCATTGGGCTTGCGCTGCAAAGACGCACTAATTGGGTGATTGCTCCATGGTGCTCATCGAGAAGTTCCAGGTACGTTGTACGCGTGGCGATTCGAACCAACAGTTTGAGCACCCGCTCAAGCACCGCCATAGCATCTTCACGGCACACAATGTGGCTGAGCATCAGAGGCATCAGGCGGTTTACCACTTCACGGCCGCGAGGGCCCAAGGTGCGTTTTGCTAACTCCTGTTTGAATCGTAGCAATGCTTTGGCCTGATCTTCAGCGCTTTGCGCCTGCATATCGTTCAGGATCTTCTCAACCAAATCCGGATCGCGTACAGCATCCCAGATCTCACTGAATTCAGCAGCGATCTTCTCTTCTTCGTTTTCCTCTTCGTCGCCAATCAGGTTATCGAAGATGTCGTGTACACCCTGCATGTGGAAAGCAATCTTCTCACGTAGCGCATCCCACTCCGTTTCCCCCATGGCAACAGCAAGACGCAACCTGTCACGGTCATTGTCTGGCAAGGTTTGGGTTTGCTTATCACCAATGGCTTGCAGCAAGTTCTCCACCCGGCGCAAATAGCGGTACGATGCTTCGAGCGTGTCAGCTTCCTTCTCCGGCAGCAGCTCCAGTTCGCGAATCGCATTCAAAGTGATGAAAAGGCCACGTTTACGCAAAATCGGATCGCGACCGCCTCGGATAAGCTGGAAAGACTGGACAATAAACTCGATTTCACGAATGCCACCCGCACCAAGCTTGATGTTGTCTGTCAGGCCACGGCGACGCACTTCACTGCGGATCATGGCCTTCATACGACGCAGAGACTGGATCGCACTGAAATCGATGTATCGACGGAACACAAAAGGACGCAGCATCTGGCGCAGAGTCTGGTAACAGGCAAACTGCTCTTTCCCCATCACCCGAGCTTTGATCATCGCGTAACGTTCCCAGTCACGCCCTTGCTCCTGATAGTAATCTTCAAGCGCCGCAAAACTCATGACCAGAGGGCCACTATCGCCAAATGGGCGAAGGCGCATGTCAACGCGATAACAGAAACCATCGTAGGTTTGCTGGTCCAACGCTTTGATCAAACGCTGACCGAGACGGGTGAAGAACTGGGCATTGGCAATGCTTCGGCGCGCACCTTGGGTTTCGCCGTTCTCGGGGTATGTGAAGATAAGATCGATATCAGAAGAGAAATTCAGCTCACCGCCACCCAGCTTGCCCATGCCGAGGATCAACATTGGCTGTGGATTTCCGTCCGCATCACAGGGCGTTCCCCACTCATTGCAGCAGAAACGATAAAGCCAGCCGTAAGCTTCCATGATCATGGCTTCTGCCAGTTTGGAGAGGTGGGCGAGACCATCATCAAGGGAAATGGTGTCGTTAAAGTCATGCCACGCCAGCCAAACCATCTCACGTCGACGGAAACGGCGAAGCTCACGCAACAGGATATTTTCATCCTGCTGGCTATCGAGCTGCTCTTTCAGCAGTTTACGGTATTGCGCGATACGAAGACCGGAGCCGAGATTGTCCTTCAACCAAGGCAGCAGGTTTTCGTCATGAAGCACCGATTCATTGATGAAGTCGCTCAGTGCCAATGTGCGGGAAAGGGCTTCCCTGTCAGCACCTTGCCATTGTTCAAGATTATCAGGCTGTTTTTCAGCCAGAGTGTCGATAGCGCGGGTTGCGCAAGCATCCAGTTCCGTGGGAAGCGACATCGGTGTTCTTTCCTTTGAGCTTTCTAGTTAACCTTAAAATATCATAAAAAAAGCCCACACAATCGGTGGGCTTCCTCATTCCTAAACGGAAATCAAACCGCAAACTCTTTGATTTTCAGATCCAGCTGTTCTGCATTGCCCTGCATGCTTTCTGAGGTTTCCGCCAGCTCAGTCACCACAGTCACAGACGCTTCCACCAGCTCTCGGACATTGGTCAGATTCTGGTTCATCTCATCAGCCACTGAGGCTTGCTGCTCTGCGGCGGTGGCGATATGGAAGTTCATATCGTTGATTTGGGAGATTTGCTCCACAATCAGATTGAGCTCTTCACCCGCTTTACTGACTGACTCTACGCTTTCCACCGCTTCCACCACACTTTGTTCCATCAGGCCAACCGCCTGCTGAGCAGAAGACTGAAGCTGGGTGATCATATCCTGAATTTCTAAAGTGGCTTTCTGCGTATTTTGCGCCAGGTTGCGAACTTCATCGGCTACCACGGCAAAGCCACGTCCCATTTCACCGGCACGCGCTGCCTCAATGGCCGCATTAAGTGCCAGCAGATTAGTTTGCTCTGAAATCCCCTGAATGGTCACGACCACAGAACTGATTTTCTCAACGCGCTCATCTACTTGATTGACCACGCTCGCTGACTCGCGGATATCATCAGACAGCTTGTTGATAGTCGAAATCGTGTTGCTCACGTACTGCTGACCGTTCGCCACCTGCTCGCGGGACGCTTCGGTCGCCTGTGAAGCTGCACGCGCATGACCCGCCACATCCTGTACCGTGGACGTCATTTCACTCATGGCAGACGCCAACTGGTCAATTTCACCGAACTGTTCTTTGGCAGACTCACGGGTTTCATCCATGCTGATACTCATCACCTCAGCCATATCAGACAATTCTTCCGAAGAGTGACGCTGCGTTTTAATCACGCTCGACAGTTGAATACGGCTTTTTTCCAGTTCACGCGCCAGCTCACCGAACTCATCTTTGCAGTCCATCACCACTGGCACACTCAGATTCTTCTGAGCCATGTTACGCATACCGTCAATCAAGCAATTAATTTGGCGAAGCATCAGGTTAGAGCCGCCCAGCAGGATGACCATAAAGGCAACAATCATAAGCGCGGTTTGCCATGCCACCTGAATCAGATAAGCGTTGTAGTATTGTTCTGCCGCGGAATCTGGTTGCGAAGAAATGGACAGCCAATCGGTGCTTCCTACCGGCACCGCAATGCCATGGCGCCCTTCGTTGGCAAGATGGTAGGTAAATTCACCCTGAGAATTTCGAATCACTTCCGTCAGCATTCGGCCATTTTCAAGTGGCAGGTTCAATCCATCAAAATTACGAATGCTTGGGTGCGCCAGAACTTCACCGGTTTTACGGTTGGTGAAGTAGATGTATTGGTTGATTTCGCTGGTCGCATTTTCTCGGCTCACTACACGCTGAAGCAGCGCTGTGCCGTTATCTTCTTTCAAAAGCTCTTTTGCCATTTCAGCACTTCGCAATGCCAGACTATGGCTTTGCGCTTCAGTGACCTCACTGACAGAGTCTCGGAACGTATTGGCGTCCCACAGCTGTTTTGCCACCAATAGCAAGGTACTGAAAACCATTAAAAGAATGAGTTTGGGAACCAGTTTGATGTTGGCAACGGCCTTTTCCCAAGGCCTGAATATCATCTGTGACATTCTCGATGACTCCTTGATAGTTGCATCGCCTAAACTGCGATACAGTAGAGAGAAAGCAAGCGGAATAGGGTTAGGTATCTGTCGAGAGTAAACTTCGGTAGAGATGCTGAGCCCTAAAGAACTAACGGCAGCACAGGTTGTTTATTGAGTGATGAGCGAGACCGAAACGAAAAACTTAGATCTGAATCCGATGGGATTGTTGAGTCTGTTGCTTTCCTTTGTCTCACTTTGTGTGGTCACTACCATTTTATTGCTGCCTAAAAGCGACCCTCTTTATACCTTATTGCTAGGCATCGATACGCTGATTTGTCTGATATTTTTGCTACAAATCGCCCTACATCTTCTTAAAAGTGATAACAAAGTCACTTATTTGAAAACACATTGGATAGATATCCTCGCCAGCATTCCTGTGGTCGAAGCATTGCGTTTCGCCCGCATTTTTCAAATCTTTCGCGTCATACGCCTTATTCAACAAAGTCAGTCACTGCTCACCTACATGAGCGAAAACCGAAACGAAACCACCATGGCGACCATTCTGTTGCTGCTGACGGTTCTTGTTTCCACTGGTTCTGCCGCGGTATTTGCGTTTGAAAGCCCCGCGGTCGAAGCCAACATCACCAGCTTGACTGATGCTATCTGGTGGGTGTTTGTCACCATCTCGACAGTAGGTTATGGCGATTACTACCCTGTGACGCCGGCAGGGCGCGCTGTCGCGGTAATAGTGATTATGTGTGGCGTGGGGATTTTTGGTGCCATCACCGGCCTTGTGACTTCCTATGTCACTAAGCCGGAGAAGAAAGCGCAGGAAAGAGAAGAACGCCGCCGCGAAGCGCTGGAACTGATTCTCACGCAGCAAACTGAAATATTGGAGCGTCTTGCGGCAATTGAAGCCAAGCTGGAGGACAAACCACCTCCGCAACAAGCAAAAAAATAGCGCCATCAGGCGCTATTTTTCGATATTCAGAATTTAGATATCCCAATAGGGATCAAGCTGTAGGCCAATCTGACGCGATTGCATCATGGCATGCAGCAAAGATTCTTCCTTGCGACCCAGCCATTTTTCGATCTGCGCGCGATCTTCCTCTTCCAAATCTTCATCATCAGCCAGCTTTCTGACCGGCTCAAGCAGCTGAAAGTCTTCAATGCCCTGCAACAAATCCAGCCAAGGAAGACGGAAGGTTTCACGTTCTTCACTGTCATAAAGGGCAGCAACACAGCACCCTGACATCAGGTTTCGGGTCAGGCGGGGCTGTTGATCCAGATACGCAAAACGATCCAGCTCATTACCTTCCGCAAAGACACTCAACAGCTCATCCCAGGATTGGGCCATCGAGCGGTTAGCGAACTGGCGGATTTGCTCACCCAGTTTCTCACGGGCTTTGTCATCCAGGAACGGTTGCCAGCCTCGGGTAAGAATCCAGCGGCTTAGATCCAACAACAGGTTGCAGTAACGGCTTGAGTGAAGGAGTTCCAGCACTTCAGCGCGTTCTGGCAATTCGTCGTATCGATCAGAAAGTTTCGCCATCAACGGCTTTTGCGCGTTCAGTTTACGCAGGAAGTGACCTTTGTCGTCGAGAAGACGTTCAATGGCACGGCCTTCATAAACCCATTCCAGCTCCCCTTCCAGCCATTGCAGCTCCTGACGAAGCAGCGCACTGGCACGACGGGGAATAAGACCGCCGTAAAGCACCAGAGCCTGACGGATAAGCGACACTGCATTACACATCTCGAAGATAGCATTCTGTTCAGGACGCTCTACGTAGATTTGCTCATGGTAATGCCAGTGGTCGAGCGCATGCTCGAGCGCTTTCACAAATGATTGCTCTACCGTCATCTGGCCATTCACTTTGACCATGGTCAGCGGTTTCACTGGCTCGCCTTCGTAGCCTGTCGCCAAGCGGTAGCCACGGGCGGCTTTACTCAGGTTACCCAAACGCAGGCCGCCGTTTTCTGCCAGTTCGCGTGCCAATACAAACAGCGCATCCGTCTGACCAGACTTCAGCTCAAGCTCTACTTCGCAAATCGGGTCATAACCGCCCTCTTCCGTTGTGACCTCGCCGCTGTCGAAAGCCAACTCTACCTGGCTGCTGTCAGGCATCGCAAGCAACCACTGCTGGCGCTCAAAATCAGTAGAGAACAAAGGATTCAGGTTAGCACTGAGTGCTTCGATGTCTAAACCTTCTGGCCAAGCATCGGCAGGGATCAAGGAAAGGTCAGGAACCGGAGAGTCCAGTTCTGCATTGTATTCCGGACGTTGATGAAGTCCTGCAACAACGCGTCCTGCGGTTTTCAGTGTCTGCACAAACACGTCGTCATAACGTCTGACACGAAGGCCTATATCATGGCGTCGCAGCAGGTAATCCGGGGTGTCATAGTAAATATTGCCGAGGTCTCGCTGGCGTTGCTGCAATACCTTTAAATCAGCAATTTTGTCCCGAATCTGTCGTGAAAAATCCGTCGAAACAAAAAACTTTAGCTCTATCTCAGTTTCCATAAAGGTACCTATAACCAATAGCAGAACAAGGATATGGATATTCGCTAAGTCGAGCAAGAGACTTTCATTGATCTGAAACGGTATCAATACAAATGTGATTACGATAACATTCGCCGCCTAAATAACCATCGCGTCACCAAAAAGCCATACTCCTGAAATAATCAGATGGTTTTCGGTGTAATATTTAGCCTGATCCTTTGGACAGGTCTTTTAGGTAGATACGGCTATGCCTGTAAATACAATTGTTGGGCTGTTCGCAAAGAGCCCTTTAAAACCTTTGCAACGCCACGTGAGCCGCGTTAATGACTGCTGTTCACTGTTGGTCCCTTTCTTTGAAGCATGTGAGAAAGGCGATTGGGATCGTGCAGAACAACTGCGCCACGAGATTTCCACGATTGAGAAAGAAGCTGATGTGCTCAAACGTGAAATCCGTCTCAAATTGCCTCGCGGTCTGTTCCTCCCGGTAGATCGTACTGACATGCTCGACCTGCTTATCCAACAGGACAAGCTTGCAAACCTCGCCAAAGATATTGCCGGCCGCGTGATTGGTCGACAACTCCAAGTCCCTTCCTTGCTCTACACCGACTTCGTCGCTTACGTGCAACGTTGTCTGGATGCTGCCGAACAGGCACGTCGCGTTATCAGTGAATTGGATGAACTGCTGGAAACTGGCTTTAAAGGACGTGAAGTCACTCTGGTTGAAGAAATGATCCACCAGTTGGATACCATTGAGGGCGATACTGACTCAATGCAAATCAAACTTCGCCAGCAATTGATGTCAATCGAGAGTGAATACAACCCGGTTGATGTGATGTTCCTTTACAAGATTCTTGAATGGGTCGGCGCTATCGCTGATCAGGCACAACGTGTTGGCTCGCGTCTAGAGCTGATGCTGTCGCGCTCGTAACGCGCCATTCATCTAAGAGATAACAAGGTAAAACAATGGAAATCCTAGCGAATTACGGCACCATTATTATTTTGGTGGCCGCAGTCTTTGGTTTCATGATGGCTATCGGTATCGGTGCAAATGACGTTGCCAACGCCATGGGTACGTCAGTGGGTTCTAAAGCGCTGACCGTTAAACAAGCCATCATCATTGCGATGATTTTTGAATTCGCCGGCGCTTATCTGGCCGGTGGTGAAGTGACAGACACCATCCGAAAAGGGGTGATTGAAACGTCGCTTTACGCTTCCCAACCTGAAGTGCTGGTTTACGGCATGATGTCTGCGCTACTGGCAGCGGGTACCTGGCTTCTGGTTGCGTCCTACATGGGCTGGCCGGTTTCTACGACCCACTCCATCATCGGTGCGATCATCGGTTTCGCCTGTGTGTCTGTGGGTACCGAAGCGGTGGACTGGAGTTCCGTGCAAGGCATCGTAGGCAGCTGGCTTGTCACGCCGTTGATTTCCGGTGTGTTCGCTTACGCGATTTTTGTCAGCGCCCAGCGTTTGATTTTTGATACCGACAAACCGCTGATCAATGCCAAGCGTTTCGTACCGGTATACATGTTCCTGACAGCGATGATTATCGCTATGGTGACGATCAAGAAGGGTCTGAAGCACGTCGGCTTGCATCTTTCTACCGGTGAAGCAGTGATGGTATCCATTGCGGTTTCTTCTCTGATCATGATGTTCGGTTACGTCTACATCAGCCGCAAATACAAAGATGACACGGCAAGCGCAAATGGCTATCAAGGTGTTGAGCGCGTGTTCAGCCTGTTGATGGTCGTAACCGCCTGTGCGATGGCATTCGCACACGGTTCAAACGACGTAGCAAACGCGATTGGTCCACTGTCGGCTATCGTTTCTACCGTTGAACACATGGGCCAAATCACCGAGAAGAGCACCATTGCATGGTGGATTCTACCGCTGGGTGGTATCGGTATCGTAGTGGGTCTGGCAACTTTGGGTCACAAGGTGATGGCGACCGTAGGTTCTGGTATTACTGAACTTACGCCAAGCCGTGGCTTCGCGGCTCAGCTGGCAACCGCATCAACGGTTGTTCTGGCATCTGGTACGGGCCTTCCTATCTCTACCACGCAAACGCTGGTCGGTGCGGTGTTAGGTGTTGGTTTTGCCCGTGGTATCGGTGCACTGAACCTTGGTGTGGTGCGTAATATCGTGGCGTCCTGGGTAGTCACCCTGCCAGCCGGTGCGCTGCTTGCGGTGATTTTCTTCTACGTCATGCAGGCTGCATTCGGCGTATAAGACAAACTAAGAAAGGCATTTCAGTCACGTTTTTGTGCAGTGATGTCAGTCTTCGGTCAAAAAAGGGAGGTTATGCCTCCCTTTTGTTGTACCTGAACCCCAAAATTTTTTAGTATTTGAATCCTATAAGTCTTATCTATCACGACCAAAACAAAGGAATACTCCGTGAAGCAACTTTTCTCTGCCCTGGCTGTACTTATGATGCTGGCGGTCCATGCTGCACATGCGAAGGACAACTACATCTCAGATGAGCTTTTCACTTACATGCATTCTGGCCCGGGCACCCAATACCGCATTATCGGCAGTGTGGATGCGGGCACGAAAGTGACAGTTGTGGACAGTAACCGTAACGCTGGCTACACCCAAGTTATTGATGATCGTGGTCGTAAAGGCTGGGTTGAAACCAAGTATGTTTCTAAACAACCTGGTCTGAAAATTCGCGTACCTGCACTGGAAGAAGAGCTTAAGCAAGTGAAAGAGGCACTGTCGAGTGCACAAGGCGATGCCGAAGCAAAAACCAAAGGCCTGATTGAATCTCTGGATCAGCGTAACGCACAGGTGAAAGAGCTGGAGCAACACACCAGCGAACTGAACCAGAAGCTGATCGATGCGCAAACCGAAATCCGCGAACTGCGCGCACGTATCGACACTCAGAAAGATGACCTTCTGATGCGCTACTTTGCTTACGGTGGCATGGTTGCCGGTGGTGGCCTGCTGTTTGGTCTTATCCTGCCGCACCTGATCCCACGCCGCAAGAAACGTAATAATGGTTGGGCGTAAGCGATAATCGAACGACAACAAAAAAGCCGCGTAAGCGGCTTTTTTGTTTTTTGAGTCAGCGTAAAAGGCGACAGCGTTTGGCTTTTACTACTTTTCCCAGACCCTAGGACCTAGGACCTAGGACCTAGGAAAAAACTCTAGACGCGAACTCTTGCATTACCATGTTGTTAGCGCAGGAATCGCGATAAGCGCATCTTCAAACTGCACCACCACTTGCTGGGGCTCGATGCCTCGAAGTAACACACCATCTGCCACGAACTGACCTTCACGGGCTTCTTTGCCATTGACCTTCACCCAACGATTACTCTCATTCGAGGTATAGATATGGGTCTGAAAGTCCATCGCAGGCAAACGGTTCAATTGCGCAGAATTCAGCTCAGCAATCGGCACGACATTGCTCTCTGGCTGAGCGCGGTCCAATTTCGCTTCCAGGGTACGAGACTTATCACTGCCCATGGCGGCTTCGACTTTCTGTGCCAGCTCAGGGGAAAGCTCAGACAAGTCCAAATCTTCCAGTGTCAGCTCGTCATTCCCTTTCAGTTGCGTTTGATTCGGCGCGGTAAAGGTTGTGCTGCCGATTTCTACCACTTCAGGCTCTGACGACTCAGACTGAGCAATATCTTCTACCACAACCGGCTCAATGACAGGCTGCGGCAAAGGCTCAAGCGCGAGTTCAAAGACATCTGAATCTGGCATCACCACAATCTCGCCATCTGAAAGCGCCAGCTTTTCGCCCGGTGTAGCATCAATGCTGCCCACCAGCGTTGGCCCAGGCATTTGCAGCACAGAGTCCAGAACCATAAAGGTCATCGCACCAGGGATACCGTCAGCATCCAAGCCTTTGCTGCGCTGGAACTCACGCACTTTCACGCGCTGCTCCTGACCAAAGGTATTAGATACCAGCGCATTCTCGCCCAGCACCAGATTCAGGCGCTGATCCAGCCACTGAACGCGCTCTCCACGCTGACCAAAGCGGATAAAGTTAGGGTTACCCAATGGCGGACGCCAAAGCACCAAGGCTTCGCCGCTCCAGTATTGGTTCAGGAATTCTTCGCTCACCAGTAGACGTTTGTCCGCAGCCAGCAATTCAAACTGACCGTCACCTCTGCCATACAGCACCGCAAACCAGTTTTGGCCACCAGTGCCGTTCATTTCCAACACTGCGGGGCGGTCGATGGTCAACAATTGGGAAAGCGGTAAGTTTCCTTTAAAGCAGGCAAGCTCTCCACGTACTTCTGATGAACAGCCCGCCGCCAACACATCGGCATCAAAGCCCCAAAGCTTATAAAGGGACTGCATCGACGAACCTGCACTCAGACTCTCACGAGTCACTTCGCTAAGTGGCAAAGTCACAATGGTCTGGACCGGCTTGTTAGCCTCGACTTTCACCACAGGTGTCGGCTCAGAAACGACAACAACAGGCTCAGGTTGTTCAACCGCTTCAACAACAGCCGGCTGAGTAACAACCACAGGAGCAGGAGATTCTGTGGCGACCACAATCGCTTCATCCTCGCTGCCAACACCAAGTCCAACCCGAATAGCGATAGCAAGTAAAGCTGCACCACCAATCGCACCTGCATAAACAGGCCAATAACGTTTGTAGTCAGTCTGTGGCTTGCTTTGTACCACGCCCTGCCATTCCAATACGTCCTGACAAGCACGCGCCGCAATGGCTTTGTTGACCTTCTGGCGCGATTCTTTAAACGCCATCTTCAGCGCTTTATCACAGACCAGATTGACTAAACGCGGCACTCCGCCCGTCTCGTTGGCAATCAGCTTAATGGCAGCCCCATCAAACAAAGGCTCCAAACCACCCGCGCAGCTGATACGGTGCGTGATGTATTGATGCACTTCATCCGGCGTCAGCGGCATCAGGTGATAACGCGCGGTAATGCGCTGAGCAAGCTGACGAAGATTAGACTGACGCAGCATTTGCTGCAGCTCAGGCTGACCAATCAGAATCACTTTTAACAGCTTGCGGTAAGAGGTTTCGATATTGGTAAGAAGGCGAAGCTGCTCCAACACATCCGGCATTAAATGCTGGGCTTCATCCACCAGCAACACAGTTTGGATGCCTTTGGATTCGTTATTGAACAGCTTATCGGATATGGCGTCATAGAGGCGCTTAAAGCTGTCTTCCTCTTTGTATTCCACGCCCAGCTCATCGCAAAGCGTTTGAAGCAGTTCGAGAACAGACACACTCGGATTCAGGATCGTTGCGACCTGCGTTTTCTCGGGCATGCGATCCAACAAGGCTTTCATGGTGGTGGTTTTACCCGTCCCCACTTCACCGGTTAACAGCGCCAGACCGCCGCCATCCTCAATGCCATTCAGGACATGACTCAGCGCTTCTTTGTGCCTTTCGCTCAAAAAGTAAAATTTAGGATTAGGCACGATCGCAAATGGCGACTCGGTTAACCGGAAAAAGTCTTGGTACATGAATATTTCTCTGTTCCCTCAATGGCTCGCAAGGTAGCGCGGCCTAAAGATGAAGTAAAGCCAGTCGCAGCTTCAGACTGTGTAATCAGGGACAGGTTCGCAGCTTTTACACACATCCCTGTATTCTGCGCACGGTTCGCGCCTGCATAGACCCATGGTTTCGGTATATGATGATCACATTATTGCTTAGATTTCGGATAGTAATGTGAAAACCTACCTTGTCGGCGGTGCCGTTCGCGACGAACTCCTCGGTCTGGAAGTCAAAGATCGGGACTGGGTCGTGGTCGGCGCAGACATTGATTCCATGCTAAATGCTGGTTACCAGCAAGTGGGCTCGGACTTCCCCGTTTTCCTCCACCCTAAAACCCATGAAGAGCATGCACTGGCGCGCACAGAACGCAAATCAGGTAAAGGCTACACAGGTTTTGTTTGTGATTTCGCACCTGATGTCACGCTGGAAGAAGACCTGCAGCGACGTGATCTGACCATCAATGCCATTGCCAAAGCCGAAGATGGATCTTTGATTGACCCTTACGGTGGCCAGCAAGATCTCAACGATCGCCTGCTTCGCCATGTTTCCCCTGCTTTTGTAGAAGACCCGCTACGTGTGCTGCGCGTTGCACGCTTTGCGGCAAGATTTCATCATCTTGGTTTTCGCGTGGCTGATGAAACCCTTGCGATGATGCAGGAAATCGTCGAAAGCGGCGAGCTTGACGCCCTGACCGCCGAGCGCGTCTGGAAAGAGTGGGAAAAGTCACTCACTGCCCTGCATCCTGAAGTGTTCTTAAGCGTGCTGCGAGACTGCGGTGCATTGGCTGTCGTGCTGCCTGAGATAGATGCCCTGTTCGGCGTACCTCAGCCCGAACAGTGGCATCCGGAAATCGACACCGGTATTCACACCCTAATGGTCGCCAGACAAGCTGCATTACTGACGGAAGACCCAGTCATCCGCTTTGCTGCTCAAGTTCATGATTTTGGCAAGGGGCTGACACCACAGGAGGAATGGCCAAGCCACAAGCTACATACCAAGCTCGGTTTGAAACCGATTAAAACCCTGTGCGAGCGCATCCGTGTACCGAACGCCTACCGCGACGCCGCCCTTCTGGTCTGCGCCGAGCACACCAATGTACACAACGCAGGTGAATTAAAAGCCGCCACTTTCGTCAAGATATTCGACCGCAATGACTGCTGGCGAAAACCCGAGAAAATCCCTCAGCTCGCCACCGCGAGCAAAGCCGATCACCAAGGCCGCACAGGATTTGAAGAGCGTGACTATCCGCAGTCAGCATGGCTGACCGGCGCGTTTGATGCCGCTAATACTGTGGAAGTGAAACCGATTGTCGCTGCTGGTTTTAAAGGCCCAGCAATACGGGAAGAGCTGACAAGGCAGCGGATTGAAGCGGTGAAAAAGTATCTGGAAGGGAATAGGGTCCTGGGTCCTAGGTCCTAGGTCCTAGGTCCTAGGTCCTAGAAGGCAGTATCCCGCACTCCAAATACAAAAAAGCGGCACTGGTGATCAGTTGCCGCTTTTTCTATTCCTAGGATCTGCTCTTGCTCTTCCTAGGACCTAGGATCTGTTTTCCCAGGCCCCCCAGGCTTTTATCGCGTCGCCAAGAACGCCATCAGGCCGAGACCCAGAGCTACGCGGTAAATCACGAATGGCTTCATACCCATCTTGGTCACGAGTTTCAGGAACCAGTGGATACACGCATACGCACTGATGAATGAAACCAGCACACCAGTCATGATCGGCGCCCACATGACAGGGACGTCACTTTTCACCAGACCAAGGCCAAGGTAAGAACCCGCCAGTACGATGATTGGAATCGACATCAGGAAAGAAAAACGCGCCGCAGCTTCACGGGTATAACCTAGGTAAAGCGCCATGGTCATGGTCGCGCCAGAACGGGACGTGCCGGGGATCATCGCCAGCGCCTGCGCAATACCAATCCACAGCGCCATTTTCGGCGTGGTTTTGTATTCGTCAAACTCGCACTTGGCTTTCACATCAACCCACCAAAGCAGCAGGCCGAAAACAATACAGGTCACCGCAATCACCCACGCTGAACGCAAATAAATTTCGATGATATCTTTCATGAAAAGGCCAAACAGACACGCTGGAATCGTCGCCAGTGCGATCATCCATGCCAGCGTGGCATCAGAAGAACGCTCGCCTTTGAAGATGGAGCGGAAGAATGCGCCCAGCAATTGCGTTACTTCCTTTCGGAAGTAGCCCACAACAGCAAGCAAGGTACCCACATGAACAGCAACATCAAAGGCCAAGCCCTGATCCTGCCAACCTAGAATTTCTGACGGAAGAATAAGATGCGCAGAGCTCGAGACGGGGAGAAACTCCGTCAGACCCTGAATTAAAGCCAGCGCAAAGGCTTCAAACATGCTCATAGTTTTAAGTCACTTATAGTTATCAAAGGGAAAAATCGGTCACCGGCCAAAGGGGTTGTTCTTCTGAGAATGCCTCCCACGCTTCTTGATAAGTTTTGTCATCACCCGGAATGATTTGGTCAGGGCAAAGCTCTGCCAATGGCCAGAGGGTAAAAGCAAACTTGTAGACATCATTGCGTGGCAAAGCCGGCCCAGAAGGCTGAGACAACTCACCGTAAGTCAGCAAATCGATGTCCAACGTGCGATCACGGAACTTGATCGCATCGCGTTCACGACCCCATCGCGATTCAATCTCACGCAATGCAGCCATAATGCCTTCGAGGCTCAGTTCGGTATGAAGTTCAACGACAAGGTTATAAAAATTAGGACCTTCGAAGCCGACGGGAACAGCTTCAAAAATGCGGGAGCAACGACATTGAGGGTCGAGTTCCCTGAGTGCGGCAATACCTTCAGAGATATGATGCTCGCGCTCAATGTTAGAGCCGACGCTCACGAGAACCTGAGTCACTTGGCGCCTCGCTCGATCACCACACCCACGGTGCGGGCCTGAGGGACAGCACCTGGTTTGCTCACTTTCACGCGAACCCAAGGCACAGAGAATTGAGATTGGATCAGCGCCGCAATTTCTTCAGCAACGCGTTCCACTAGGAGAAAACGGCCGTTTTCGACCAAATCGATAATCGCGCCACTCACTGAGGCATAGTCCAGTGCGTAAGCCACATCATCGCTATCTGCCGCAGGCTTGTTGTCATGCGCCATTTCAATATCAAACACCAGCTTCTGTTTGATTTGTTGTTCCCAGTCGTAGACGCCGATAGTGGTCACGACTTCAAGCTGCTCAATAAATACTAAATCCATGTTCACTCAAAAATATCAGAGGTCGGATACCCATTATGCGCAAAAGCACGTAACATCGGCTCAACCAGCGCCACGGCAAAAATAGCCTGAGCGCTCATTATATCTACACAATATCCTTAAAAAATTGGATACTTTGTGTCTGGTGCGCGAACTATACCAAGTTCTCGCCGCCCTAGCGAATGTTCAAACTGGATGACTGAATGACTGCTTTTGGCCTATTGATGATCGTACTTGCATATTTACTGGGTTCCATATCCAGCGCAGTATTGATCTGTCGTCTCTATGGCCTGCCAGACCCACGAGAACAAGGCTCAGGTAATCCAGGTGCGACCAATGTATTCCGCTTAGGTGGTCGGCTCGCTGCGGCACTCGTGCTGCTGTGCGACATGCTCAAAGGCACTATTCCTGTCTGGGTAAGCTACCTGTTGGGCGTCAATCCTTTCATGCTCGGCCTGATTGGTATCGCGGCCTGCCTTGGCCATATCTATCCCATCTTCTTTCATTTTCGTGGCGGTAAAGGGGTCGCAACTGCACTCGGTGCCATTGCACCTATAGGCTTAGATCTCACCGGCATGATGTTAGGGACATGGATAGCTGCCGTTTTAGTCACGGGCTATTCTTCTGTCGGCGCACTTCTCGCATCTTTGTTTGCCCCACTCTTTACGTGGATGGTCAAACCCCAGTTCACCATGCCCGTCGCCATGCTCTCTTGTCTTATCATTTTCCGTCATCAGGAAAACATTAAACGCCTGCTTCGCAAGGAAGAACAAAAGATCTGGAACAAAAAGAAGAAACTGACAGAGAGTGAAGAGCAGGAAGGAAAAGAGGTTTGAGGTCCTAGGGTCCTAGGGTCCTAGGGTCCTAGGGTCCTAGGGTCCTAGAAGAGATTGCTCCCAACGTAGACAAATAAAAAAGCGGCACTGAAATTCAGTTGCCGCTTTTTCTGTTCTATAAGCTCTGCTTTTTGCTCTTCCTAGGCTCTTGATCTTCCTAGGGCCTAGGACCTTTCTTTTCCTAGGACCTTTTCTTCTAAGCCCTGCTCTTCACTCTTACCCTTCAATCGGCTTAAGCGTATCAATCGGCCAGCGTGGAAAAGCTTTCACACCCAAATCATTGTGCTCGCCGTTTTTTAGACGCTGCATGCCAGCGTAAGCAATCATGGCACCGTTGTCGGTACAAAACTCAGTGCGTGGGTAGTAAACTTCGCCGCCGATATTGTTCGCCAGCTCTTCCAGCTTGGCACGCAGATGACGGTTGGCACTTACGCCGCCAGCAATCACCACGCGTTTCATACCGCACTGCTTCAATGCGCGTTTACACTTGATCACCAAGGTATCAACGACAGCATCTTCAAACGCACGGGCGATATCAGCACGGGTTTGGTCGTCATTGTCATTAGCTGCAATGGTATTGGCGGTGAAGGTTTTCAGGCCAGAGAAGCTCATATCCAGACCCGGTACATTGGTCATTGGACGCGGGAACGTAAAGCGGCTGCTGTCGCCCTTTTCTGCCAGTTTAGAAAGCAGAGGGCCGCCTGGGTAATCCAGGTTCATCAGCTTCGCAGTTTTGTCGAACGCTTCGCCGGCAGCATCATCAATCGATTCGCCAAGGATCTGGTATTCACCGATACCTTTTACTTCAACGATCATCGAGTGGCCGCCAGAAACCAACAACGCGATAAATGGGAACGGAGGTGGGTTATCTTCCAGCATCGGCGCTAGCAAGTGACCTTCCATATGATGAACTGCGACGGCAGGAATATCCCACGCATAAGCCAAACTTCGGCCAATCGTCGCACCAACCAACAGTGCGCCTACCAAACCTGGGCCTGCCGTGTAAGCCACGCCATCCAAGTCTTTCGGCGTCAGGCCCGCTTCTTTCAGCGCAGCTTTAACCAGCGGAATCGTCTTCTTAACGTGATCGCGAGAAGCCAGTTCAGGCACCACACCGCCGTAATCAGCATGCAGTTTTACCTGGCTGTATAACTGGTGCGCTAACAGACCTTTTTCATCATCATAAATAGCCACGCCGGTCTCATCGCACGACGTCTCGATGCCCAGAATTCGCATAACACCTCAGCTCACTTGGATCACAGATCGATCCGCTTTCGATCTGCTGGTTTCTAAATCAGGCGGCAATCTTACATGGGCGGCATCAAATTCACCAGTTATGCTTTACAAGCACCCTAGTATCGGATTAGAATTCCGCACCATTTTTAATCAAAGCTGGTCAATCTGTCTCCAGCGATAACTGACTAACCCCTGAGGTGAAAGGCACATGCCAGTAGTTAAAGTACGTGAAAACGAACCATTCGACGTAGCACTGCGTCGCTTCAAGCGCTCTTGTGAAAAAGCAGGTATCCTTTCTGAAGTTCGCCGTCGTGAGCACTTCGAAAAGCCGACTACCGTTCGCAAACGCGCTAAAGCAGCTGCAGTTAAACGCCACCTGAAAAAGCTGGCTCGCGAAAACGCACGTCGCGTTCGCCTGTACTAATTACGATTAATACAGGATTGCGAGATGGAATTGATTGAACGTCTGAAAGACGAACAAAAAACGGCGATGAAAGCCAAAGACAAACCTCGTCTTGGCACTATCCGTTTGATCATGGCTGCAATTAAACAGCAAGAAGTTGACGGTCAGAAAACTCTGAACGAAGACGAAGTGCTGGCAGTGATGACCAAAATGGTTAAGCAGCGTCGTGATTCTGTTTCGCAATATCAGTCAGCAGGCCGTGATGACCTGGCTGATGTGGAACTGGCAGAAATTTCCGTTCTGGAAGAGTTCATGCCAAAGCCACTCAGCGACGAAGAAGTTGATGCTCTGGTGAAAGAAGCCATCGCAACTTCTGGAGCAGGCTCCATGCAAGACATGGGTAAAGTCATGGCCGTTCTGAAACCTCTGGTTCAGGGCCGAGCTGACATGGGTAAAATCAGCCAATTGGTTAAAGCTAATCTGGCTTAACTTTTATCCGACCTGCAAACAAGCCGTGCTATCCATTTTTGGAGTGCGCGGCTTGTTCGTATTCGCTCAGTAGCAAATACTGAGAGTACCCTCTTCTCTTATTCACCGAACGCATAAAGGTTTATGGCAGGAAAGATCCCACGCTCATTCATTGATGATCTGCTAGCACGACTCGATATTGTCGAGCTAATAGACGCGCGGGTGAAACTCAAAAAGCAAGGCAAAAACTACGGTGCCTGCTGTCCTTTCCATAACGAAAAAACCCCGTCTTTCTCCGTCAGCCAAGAGAAACAGTTCTATCATTGTTTTGGTTGTGGTGCGCACGGCAACGCCATCGACTTCGTCATGGAGTTTGATCGCCTCGAATTTGTCGAAGCCATCGAAGAATTAGCATCTTCGCTCGGTCTAGATGTACCAAGAGAGCAATCCGGCGGTGGTGCCCCGAAAGGGCCTTATGCACGCAGCGATCAGAAACGCGACCTTTACCAGATGATGGGGCAAATCGCCCAGTTCTATCAGGGTGGACTGCGCAATGAAGCGGGTAAAATAGCGATTGATTACCTCAAAGGCCGTGGCCTTTCCGGTGAAATCGTGCAGAAGTTTGGGATTGGCTACGTCGCTGACGAATGGGATCAGGTGCGTTCACGCTTTGGCCGTGACAACACCAGCCAGCAGGCACTGGTATCAACCGGCATGCTGATAGAAAACGACAACGGACGCCGTTACGACCGCTTCCGTGGCCGTGTAATGTTTCCTATTCGTGACCGTCGTGGACGTGTTATCGGTTTTGGTGGCCGCGTGATTGGCGATGGCACACCGAAATACCTCAACTCACCGGAAACCCCGATATTCCACAAAGGACGTGAGTTGTATGGCCTGTACGAAGTGCTACAGGCACACCGCGAGCCCAAGCAATTACTCGTTGTTGAAGGTTACATGGACGTGGTCGCCCTGGGGCAATTTGGCATTGATTATGCCGTTGCATCACTGGGTACAGCTACCACCGCAGAACATATGCAAACCATGTTCCGCCAGACCTCCAACGTGATTTGCTGCTACGACGGTGACCGCGCAGGACGTGACGCCGCATGGCGTGCAATGGAGCAGGCACTTCCCCATTTGGTAGATGGTCGCCAGCTCAAATTCATGTTCCTGCCAGACGGTGAAGACCCGGATTCCATGGTTCGACAGGAAGGCAAAGAAGGCTTTGAACAACGCCTCGCTGGTGCCATGTCACTGTCAGAATTCCTGTTTAACACCTTGATGGAACAAGTCGACACCAGCAGTCAGGAAGGCAAAGCCAAGCTCACCACTTTGGCTGTGCCACTGATTGACAAAGTGCCGGGCGGCACACTTCGTCTCTACCTACGTAACATTTTGGGCCAGAAGCTAGGTCTACCTGATGAGCAACAACTCGAAAAGCTCATCAGCCGACAAGGACAGACGCAAAAACGTCAACCTTTGCCGGAGATGAAACGCACGCCGATGCGCGAAGTGATAACCCTGTTATTACAGAATCCAGGGTTTGTAGAAAACGTACCGCCACTTGATGGTGTGGAAGAGCTCGGGATCCCCGGCTTAAATTTATTCACCACCATGCTTGAACTTTGCCGATCCCGTCCCAATATTACGACAGGACAGCTGCTGGAACATTGGCGCGGCACTGAACAAGAAGCATTGTTAGCCAAATTGGCAAGTTGGGAACTACCTATCAACGAAAACAATGTATTAGATGTATTTTTAGACTCACTGGACAAAATTCTGGATCAGTGTGTCAAACAACAAATAGCCAAGTTGCAAGCTAAATCGAATACCGTCGGCTTATCAGTCGAAGAGAAGCGGGAGTTGCAGTTGTTAATCCTCAACCGGCCCGACTAGAAACTAGCCAGCATACTTGTATTTTGCTAAAATTGGCAGTTTGCGTTTCCGCATACTAAATTCTTCACTCAGACCCGAAGTTGGATATCGTCTATGGATCAAAATCCGCAGTCACAGCTAAAGTTGCTTGTCGCAAAAGGTAAGGAACAAGGCTATCTAACCTATGCAGAAGTAAATGACCACCTACCGGAAGACATTGTCGATTCTGATCAGATAGAAGACATCATTCAGATGATCAACGACATGGGCATTCAGGTGGTGGAAACAGCGCCAGATGCCGATGAGCTGATGATGTCTGAAACTGTCGCGGACGAAGATGCCGTCGAAGCAGCAGCAGCAGCACTTTCTAGCGTTGAATCTGAAATAGGTCGTACAACTGACCCAGTGCGCATGTACATGCGTGAAATGGGTACAGTAGAACTGCTTACCCGCGAAGGCGAAATCGACATCGCCAAACGCATCGAAGATGGTATTAACCAAGTACAGGTATCGGTTGCCGAATACCCTGGCTCCATCTCATCACTGCTCGATCAGTTTGACAAAGTAGAAGCAGAAGAGCTTCGCCTGACAGACATCATTTCTGGCTTCGTAGACCCGAACCAGGAAGACATCGCACCTACCGCCACACACATCGGTTCAGAGCTCACCGAAGAGCAACTGGAAGATGAGGATGATGACGGCGACGACGATGATGATGACGAGGAAGAAGAAGACACTGGCATCGACCCAGAGCTAGCACGCGAAAAGTTTAACGACTTGCGTCTGGCTTACGAAGGCATGCAGCTGTCAATCCAGAAAAACGGCCGCTTCCACGAAGACACTGCAGGCGCCATCGCCGAACTGTCAGAAGTGTTCAAGCAATTCCGTCTGGTACCAAAACAATTCGACCGCCTGGTTAACGAAATGCGCGACACTATGGATCGCGTACGCACACAAGAACGCATCGTGATGCGCCTGTGTGTAGACCAAGCGAAAATGCCGAAGAAAACCTTTGTACAACTGTTCAGCGGCAACGAATCATCAGACAGCTGGCTGGATGAAGCACTGGCTTCAGAAAAGCCATATGTCGATCGCCTGAAGCAGTACGAAGAAGATCTTCGTCGTTGCGTACAGAAGCTGAAAATCGTTGAAGACGAAACCGGCCTTTCTGTAGAGCGCGTAAAAGACATCAGCCGTCGCATGTCAATCGGTGAAGCGAAAGCACGCCGTGCGAAGAAAGAAATGGTTGAAGCGAACTTGCGTCTGGTTATTTCTATCGCCAAGAAATACACCAACCGTGGCCTGCAATTCCTGGATCTGATTCAGGAAGGTAACATCGGCCTGATGAAAGCGGTAGACAAGTTCGAATACCGTCGTGGTTACAAGTTCTCGACTTACGCAACATGGTGGATCCGTCAGGCAATCACCCGTTCAATCGCAGACCAGGCACGTACTATCCGTATCCCTGTTCACATGATTGAAACCATCAACAAACTGAACCGTATCTCACGTCAGATGCTTCAGGAGATGGGTCGTGAGCCGCTGCCAGAAGAATTGGCAGAGCGCATGCAAATGCCAGAAGACAAGATCCGCAAAGTGCTGAAGATCGCCAAAGAGCCAATCTCCATGGAAACCCCAATCGGTGACGATGAAGATTCACATCTGGGCGACTTTATCGAGGATACCACCCTCGAGCTGCCAATGGATTCCGCGACCATGAACAACCTCAAGATGGCAACCAGCGAAGTATTGGCTGGCCTGACACCACGTGAGGCAAAAGTTCTGCGTATGCGTTTCGGTATCGACATGAATACCGACCACACGCTGGAAGAAGTGGGCAAACAGTTTGACGTAACGCGTGAGCGTATTCGTCAGATTGAAGCGAAAGCACTGCGTAAACTGCGTCACCCTAGCCGCTCAGAAGTTCTGCGCAGCTTCCTGGACGAATAATCCAAGACGCATTTAAAGCAATATTGGAAAGGCGAGTACTGCTCGCCTTTTTCATTTCTGCGATTTGAACTAAGTGGCTAAAAAGCATACTGAATAGGGTGTGGTTGCGTCTAGACACCCCTGCTTCCACCCCTTATAATCAACCCCCTACACGGCCCCTTAGCTCAGTGGTTAGAGCAGTCGACTCATAATCGATTGGTCCGCAGTTCAAATCTGCGAGGGGCCACCAAATTTAAAGGCCTGAGAGGTTAGTAACCACTCAGGCCTTTTGCTTTTCTGCTTCTGTGTAGCATATATGTAGCAAATTTTTGCTACACCAGACACACGTTAGAGCAGTTCTCAAGAAATCTCCTCTCCGTTTCACCCCTTTCTAAAACCCACATCGAATACACCGTACGTCCATCTACCGTACATCGGCAAGCTGTGATTAATTTGCCGTATCGCGAAACGATGAGCTAATGAGATGCCAAAGCAAAACGAACACCTACTTACGCAGCTAACAGATGCCCCATGGTGGGTGAGTGTCGTGCTATCAGGTGTTATGTATACAACGCTTACGTATTTAGTGCCTTACATCCTTAGTGGCGGTTCTATCGTCTCTGAGGCTTTGGCTGACGCTTCGCGCACTCTTGCAGTTCCCTTCGCCCTCATTTCCCTGCTCCCCGCCCCCTTTTCCCTGTTAAAGCGCCACATCGCTCGAAAGCGCCTCGCTAAAACAGCCACGTTTGAGCACTTACATAAAATGCACTGGTTGGATTTTGAGGGGTTAGTGGGTGAGTACTACAGACAAAAGGGGTTTACCGTTTCCCAAAGCCTGAATCATGTGCCCGATGGCGGCGTAGATATTGCGCTTCGCAAAGATGGTGAGTTGCACCTTGTTCAATGTAAGCACTGGAAAGCGAGAAAGGTTGGCGTGAAGGTATTGCGAGAACTCTACGGCGTCATGCTAGATCGCCAAGCCGATCGAATGATTGTTGTCACCTCTGGCAACTTTACCGCGGACGCCATCAATTTTGCTAACGCCAAACAGTTCGAACTCATCAACGGTCATCAACTGCTCACCATCATAGAGGAAATCAAACCAAAAGCTGAAAGCGAAACGTCGCCAGCAATTCAACCGCCTACCTGCCCCCGTTGCAAATCCGCACTGGTGCTGCGAACTGCCAAACAAGGTATTCACATCGGCAAATCATTCTATGGGTGTTCTCGCTTCCCACAATGCCGATACATTGAAAACAACTAAAAGCGAGAGAGTTAACCTTAAGTTTCATTTTTCAGTTGTTACACAGGAACTTTACAGGAAAATACATATCAACATTGACATAATATTACTCAATGGTGGTGCCCCAGTGTTCGCTCGACAGCAACTTAAGGCATAAAGATGTCCGAGTTCTTCTTACTAATCAGACTTTTTGATTAGTTGCTAGGATATGGTGCCACCAATTTAAGAATTACCTTAAGTAGCTTTATTTGCCAACAGTTAAAGCATAATCTCTTGTCATAGTTAAGCACCACGCCTTATATACTTCAAAGAAATAGCCTTCAAATGGTCACTGTCAAAAAGGAAATACATGAACACAACAAATAACGCATTTTCCCTTCGCCGTATTTTGATGAGAATTCAATCATCCAAGTTTTTTGGACCTATCTTTAGAGCGGTTTTCACCCTAATTACGGGTTTAAGTACAGTAATTTTGGCATTGAAAGTTGCAGTATTGGGTGAGGCAGCCACGACTTATGGAAAAATTGTTAATGAGGAAGCGTTAGAACGAAACAACCTTGATGATTCAGTAGTCAAAGTGCTTGCAAGCAATGACGACGAAATCATTACGAATAAACGTCGATAAGCATCAGCCTACCTCTCTCGAGCCTAATCATTACGGCATAGAAATACAGTTATTCACAGAACTCCAAGTAAAAGAGCATCTGTCCCTAGGACAGATGCCACTCGTTGGTTCGGGTGATAATGGTCTTGCCACCCGAAGAGATGCCTTTCAGTACCTTTAAAAGCTCCTCTTCGCTATACATAGACGTTTTCACAACGCCTGTTGCCGTATCAACGGCGAGTTCATAATGCGGCGCGATAGCCTGTTCAGTACGCTTACAGAACACACCGCCCATTAAGTCGGTGAACGTCTTCCAACATCCTTTATCCGCTGCCTCATGGATTTCTGTTACCAACTTGCTTTCACCCATCATGGCCTTTAAACGACGCAACTCGCGCCAAACAGTCACCGAACAGCCACCAAGTTGCTGAAACTGGCGAATGCTCCAACACGCCGCCCACGCATCCACCCTAGCCGCTGCGCATTTTGGGTCTTCACCATAAACACCCGCTTCAAGGTTCTCACCATCGATGTTTTTAGAGATGTATTTAGCGATATAACCCGTTGCTGAACCCTTGTTAGGGTCAATCCTCACTTCGGTGAAGCGGTGCTTATCTGCGCCGTTCTCGTCGCCATCTTCACGCATCGCATAATCACGCATGATGTTTATCAAGGTGTCATAGTGGCGAGGCTCAACAAACAGCAATAAGTGCCAATGCGGTGTGCCGTCATGTTGTGGCTCTACGACGCGAAAACCATAGAAACGTACATCTTCTCGCTGCAACTTGGCGCGAACCAGTTTCCAGTTCTCGTTGAGATAGGTTTGGGCTTCAGCTGGCGTGTAGCCTTGCCATTTAGGGTTATCATCGCCTGTCGTTGCATAGCTGCGGTGGTACTTTGACGGGCAAGTAATGGTGAGGAAGGTGGCAACATGACCTAGCTCGTTGGCGAGGTCTTCAAAGCCACGTGCACGAACCATCAACTCGGTTTTGCGGATTTTTGGGTCTGATACGCCCTTTTGCGAAAGCTCCAACAGGCTAAAGCTTTGGCCGTGTTGGTTGGTCATGACAGTCTTTGAAAGATATCCCGTTTGATGGAATTTCTGTGCAGTCCTGGCGGTAAGTGTTTCGTCCGAACAATAGATAGCTTTACAGCGATTCACTTCCCCAAAGTGGCGCATGGTGGTTTCTATGTTTGCTCGCAATGCCCTGCGAAGTCTGCGCAGCCACCAAGACTTGTCCGACAGCCGCCGTAAACGCCCTTCGAGTGTGTATTTCTTCTCTTCTGGTGGGGTAATTCCATAGCTGAGGCAAAGTGCGGTCAGTGAAGAAAGCGTTTCTTGCTCGTTACCCATCATGGCTCGACGAATAGACAACGCCGCATCAACCAGATTTTCGGCCTCTTCACGAAGCTCATCTTCTGACATGCTGAGACTAAGCGTTTCAGGGGAAACGGTAAGCTTTGTCGTTAGGCCATCAACCAATTCACGAAGGTCAGTGTTTCTAACCTGCTTATTTGAGATTGCTTTGTAACGGGCGAATAGAATCTTCTGTGCTTTGGCGGGCAATAAGGAAAGGCGCTCTTTTACGAACGCCCTGTCATCCCAATCAATTTTCGCCAATTCGCTATCAGCAATGGCTAACATCTAAAGCCCTCCCTGCATCAGTGAGTTCGTAGCGAAGCCATGAGATACCGTAATATTGAACCTGTCTTTTAGTCAGAATCCCTTCTCGTTGAAGTTTGAGAATCGTCCGGTGCATCACTCGAATACCGAAACCCTCAGAGCAGGCGTAACGGCCTTCAATGCATGGCTTGCTTGAATTGCACAGCTCGAACCAATGCCCTTTTTGGAGCGCTCCGATAACGTCTCGAAGGTGCTTGTTTAACTTAGGCTTCTTGGCGTTAAGCATGATCACCTCCATCACAAACAAGGTGAGTTTGCTTGCGGTGGCTATCAAGCCATTGGTCGAGGTCTTCTTTCAGGTAACGGACGGCACGACCAATTTTTATAAACGGTGGTGCTTCGGTGCGGTTTTGGCGGTGGCCTTCCATGCGCGATTGACGCAGAAAAGAACGGCTCATGCCGATATAGGCGGAAGTTTCTTGCTCTGTGTATGCGCGTTTATTCGTGTTTTCGGTATGCATTGCAATGTCCCTCATTGATTACTGAGGGACACGTTAAGATAGCGAATTAGCTCATTATGGAAGTCATTACGTTTCTCATTATGCTTTTGTTGGCGTTAGATTCCCTGAGCGAATATTTCTTGCGTGAGTCGTGAAGGATGTGTACTTCATATTGTCTCTTGGATGAGGGGTTATCCATTCAACACAAACGTTATCCATATTTAGTATTAAACCTTCGCGGTCTAATACTCGGCTGCCCGAAATGAAATCAGCTTTGATTGCATTCCATACCTTTCGAGGCTTCGCGTCAGGATCAGTTAAATATACAAGACGAATCATTTCATAGATTGGGTGGTCAAAGGATTCATCAGTTCCAGAGAGAAGGCCCTTTATATCTTTTCTATCAACCTCAACGTGGAAGAACTTTTTTACTACCTCTAAGTCAAATCTCAGCGATTCCTTATCAATTTTCAACTTGGCTGGCGCGAGTTGCTTCTCGTCCATCTTGGATAAGGCTTTACCGACGAACTCAAAGAACCCAAACGTGCTTTTGTCTTCTATGCCTTTCTCGCTTTGCTCATCGACGTAGTTCTTTACCTTTTCTAGACCACTCGGCATTTCTACCAGAGGGGCCACAGCCCTAAACGGTTTGTTCGGTTTCGAACCTAAAGGTTTAACATCATGAACATATAACCCAGACTTATTCGCCTTTGGGAAAGCGGTACTGACAGAACGCCAATTCGTTGCCAACTCTGGCTGAAATACATCAAATGTGGTCAATTCAATGACCTTTCCCAAAATGGCAGACTGAGACTGTGATTTCGAAAGGGCTATGTGACCGTCGTAGTCGAACATGTCACCAAGCACGAACCGCCCCTTGATGTTGTTATGAGAGTAAGCGATACCTTTGACTGAAATTTTGGCCAATAGACCAAACTCACCTTGCTCAACGGCATAGAGCAAATCGCCTTTGGTTAAGGCAGTAACATCGCTGATTTCATCTATGCGGTAAAAACGTCTTTTTTGCATCCTTGCCTTATTCCTAGCCTTTAGGTTTGTAAACCGAACAAGCCGAACCTTTAGGTTAACCCGTTTCGGTTAGAGGCCTAGTATTTACGCGGCTTCGTCGGTTAAGAAGCCGAACGATTGGCTTTGACCGAAAGAGGTAACCTAAAGATTCACCTAACCGAAGTTGGTTGGCTAAATCCCTTTGTTGACTCGGTTCAGTTGCCGGCTTCCAAGCCAACTTTACATCCGGTTAGATTAAGGCAAGTCGGTAGCGACGTAACGTCACTGCAAGCGATCTGGCTCGTATTCTCTACAAGTCATGCAAAGTCAGTGTTCAATGGTTAGAGAAAACTCAGAGGTCGAGTGGTCTTTAGGTCTGTAAACCGAACAAGCTGAACCTTTAGGCTTACCCTTTTCTTTTAGAAGCCTAGTGCTAGCGCGTCTTAGTCGGCCAAAAAGCGATATTCCAACCACGTATAACCTAATACAAGCAATCTAGCTCACTTGTTTAGGCTGACTTAAAGTATATTGAATTTGAAAATGATGAAGACAAAGCAAAAATAATCCAATTGGACGTTTTAGTTACAATATTAAAAATTATCTTTACTGGCATGCTACTCTTACTCCTTCGTTTCATCATAAACTCAACTCATCAAACACCATCCTATGAACGCCAACAACCTAACTGGCATTCAATTTACCAGCCCTATCACTTAGTTAAGGCGACATTCTTCTAATAGTTAACAATGTCAAACAGCTTGTTACTTGTACTTGTGTTACTTTACGTTCAGAATTGATAGACTGGCATGCTATGATCAGGAAGTGCGGTAGCTTAGGCTTAGATAAAGCCCACCGACAAAACAAAGAGACATCTCGTTCTTGGAAGTTAAATGAACAACTCAAATTACAACCATCAATTTTTAAATGCAAAAACCATAATAAGAATATGTATTGGGATATTCTTCTTAGTGATTCCTTTGCTAATTTTATTTCTATGGCAGACTCCTAAATTCATTACATCGGTACCTATTGATAATTCAAAGTTCGGTACATTTGGGGATTTTTTCGGAGGAGTCTTTGGCTCTCTTTGGTCACTTGCTGGTGTGTTTCTTTTTTACGTAGCACTAAAAGAACAGCGTGGAGATTTCCAAACCAACTCACAAGCTCTCACCAAGCAAGTTGACGCTCTAAATCTACAAGCAGAAGAGTTTAGATTACAAAGAGAAGAACTGAGCCAAACCCGTAACGTATTCGTTGAACAATCCAAAATACTAAAAAAGCAAAGTTTAGAAAGTACCTACTTTTCTTTGCTTGAACTATATTCAAGAATAAACTCAGAGTTAAATAAAAAATGTGAAAATGGATACTTCTTTGAAAAAATAAAAGAAACCCTTAACGATGGAAGAATACCGACATATTTGAAAAGCCATCAAGAACACTTTGAGCATTTCCTAGACAAATACCAAGAGCTTGTTTGTCAACAAAATGAATCCTTTGCACACTATTTTAAGATCCTATATAGGATAATAAAAACAGTGGACAATTCAGAAATCTCTGAAAATGAGAAGTTTTTATATGTTAAAATTCTTCGCTCGCAACTTTCAGAAAGTGAACTACTTGCCATTTATTACAACTCTTATTGTGATGAATCTAAAGAGCTATACAAGCTAATTCTAAAATATAATTTATTAAAGCATCTTACTAAAGAATCAAAGTGTGAAATAAGATATCTTTTCAGTGATGCAAGCACACGATCAGCATTATCTAAACTCAGTTCCAACCTTGAGAGTCAATTATTTAATTTCATGGATGACGTTAAGACAAAGATACGTCAAGATGACTTTCAAGATAAGGTAGCCATCTCCTATGAATATGATAAGCTCACAGTTCGACTGGAATCGGAAGATGACGTGGAAATTTCCGTCACGCTAAAATGCGAAGAGTCTCATCATAGATATTTTAAACATGGCAATTTCAGTAAGTATCTTGAATTTTTATTATCCGACATACTTATCACATCTCAATATAAAGAACATGCCGACTTTGAAATAGAGAACAGTGAAATGTCCGACAACACAATTAAGATAAAAATCAAATCCAAAAGAGCACTCACCATCGCTAGTGACGCAATATAGGGCAGGAAAAATAATGAACTACAACAATCAGCCATATATCAATCAGCAACAAATTGAAGATATATTCAAAAAACATTTAAAAACTAGCGAATACTCTTTATCCATAAGAACTTTGTTTGGACAAAGAATGGCTAGAAAAATAAATTATCATCCATATTACCAACGTAATTATGTATGGGATAACTCGAAGGCCTCATTCTTTATTGAAAGTATTTTACTAGGCACTGACATTCCACCAATAATCCTTTTTAATACCGGAGATACGATTGAGGTAATAGACGGTAGGCAGCGCTTTGAAACAATAAAGAGGTTTCGAGACAATGAATTAAAACTTAGCATCAAAGGTTTAAATAAACTAACTCAGTTTAAGGGGTATACTTTTTCGAAGCTAGATAATGATATTGTTAGTATTCTAGACAATACAAAGATACGCGTCTTTGAATTTGAGGTTATTAACGAACCTAGATTGGACTCCAACTTAGAAGACAAAATAAAAAAAGAAATATTTAGAAGATACAACTCTGGCATCACACCTCTAAATGCTGCAGAAATTGACAACGCCATTTATGATGACGATCAAATCACCAACCACTTTAAGAACCTTATAAGCGCTGATGAAAACATCCTAACAAAAATAAACAATCTTTTCATTGGTGGTAAAAATGGCACTAGCACAGCAAAAGCACTCGAATTCCTGAGAAAGTATCTTATTTTGTCTTCATTTCCAATAAAGACATATGCCAACGGCTCTAATAGAACTGAGATTATAGATCTACTATATAATGTTAGAAGCGATAATACTGAAGACGTGGAATTAGTATGTGAAACAATGCTGAAAAATATTTACGATAGTGAGCTATATATCAAAAACATTGAGAGTGAAAAGCTAAGACAAAATAGATACTTTTCAGAATGTATACTTTGGGCCATTGGAATACTAAGAGACCACAAAATAGATGACGATGATATCATTTGCCTTGAACGTATAAAGCGAATACAACAACAGTGTATACGAAAAGAGTCAATGTTCTCAGATGGTAATGCTCACTACTACACAAATATAATTGAGCGATTTAAAACAATAGCGGATATATTTGAAGGTGAATTTGAAGTGAATTTTTCGAAATTCATAAAAAATGACAACTTCAGAAATGAAGTAAAAGGAATGCGCCAGAGTGAAAGAGAAGCAAAATTAAAGCTTGAAGAGCTTTCCTCTTTGAGATTGCATCGTCCAGATGCATCGATGTTACCAGTTGAAGAAATCGCCCTAGATCTAAATAGCAGAAATTATATGCTAAGACCAAGCTATCAACGCCAAGAAAAAATAAATGTTGTTAAAGCATCTGCTATAATTGAAAGTATTATTTTAGGTATAAAGCTCCCTCCAATTTTTGTTTACATAAACGAAAATAATGTAAAGGAGATTATCGATGGCCAACAAAGGCTATTATCGATAATTGGGTTCATGGGTGAGCCATACACAGATGAAGATGGAAGCAAGCGGTACGCCAACCTAAATAACTTTCCTCTTAAGAGACTTAAGATATTAAAGGAACTAAACGGTTCAAAGTATTCAGAGCTCCCGAATTCCATTCAAGACAAGATCTTAGAATTCAAATTAGGAGTAATCGAAATAGAAAGTGCATTCAACGAAGCATTTGATCCTGTAGATCTTTTTGTTAGGTTAAATAACAAACCGTATCCAATAAAAGAAAACTCATTCGAAATGTGGAATTCTTTTATTGAAAAAGATGCGATAGAGAACATTAAGTCGCTTACTAAATCTGTGTCTGAATGGTTCTTTGTGAAAAACATGGAAACAAAAGGAACTACAGATAGAATGCAGAATGAGGAGCTTATCACTATGCTCGCTTATATCTCCTATAACAATAGTGAAAGGAAAAACTATAAATCTGTCGGCTTCTTTTTGAGAGCAGGAAGAATAAATTGCAGAATTAGTGACAAAAAGGACATCTCTTCATTGTTGGAAAAAATATCCACTGATGTGGAACTAAAGAAGATTTTTATCCATCATATTGAGATGACTGCAAATAGAATATCTGAACTTGAATCCATCTTAAAAAAAGAACACGGTGAAAAAGACCTAAAAAACGCTTTGAACGATCTTTTTAACTTTGCAGATTTTCGCGCGAACAATAAGAGAACTTTAGCTGACTTCTTTATTTTATTTGAAATTATATCCTTTAATGTCAATTTCAGAATACTGGAATTTGCCGATGTTAAAAACAAAATAAGAGAGATTCAGGAACTTCTTTTAACCCCACCAGATCTTGGTGAAGAAGGTGACTACTATGCATACTTCAAAGAGCGATTTTCTGAAAAAATCTAATCTACCTTCACTAATAGGCTAACTGCAGCCGCCTTATGCTCTGGTGCCAAATGAGCATACCTTAGCGTCATCTTAAGGTCGGCATGCCCGAGAAGCTCTCGGACTGTGTTCAAATCTACCCCCGCCATCACCAGCTTACTTGCGAAGTGGTGGCGGAGGTCATGAAAGTTGAACTCTTCAATCTCAGCCATTTTCATCACCATCCCCCACGGTTTTTTCACCTCGGTCAGAGGTACACCTGCCTTACCTTCAAAAACATAAGTCGCTTTCTGGTTTTGCTCTCGCCAGTTGAAAAGCGCGTTGTACGCTTCATTGTTTAGTGGAATGGTTCGGCCTTGCTTTGACTTGGCATTGCCGCCACGCACTTGCAGGTAACGCTCTGTAAAGTAAATATCTGACCAAGCAAGACTCAATAGCTCACCACGCCGTAAGCCTGTATTCATGGCAAGGAGAATCAGCGGCTCCACGTAATCAACGAAGGTGACATCGTCCAAACTTGGAAATTGCTCATAACCTCGAATTTCTCTGTGCTCGTTGGCTGAACGCCGAGCAGCGCGGGCATTCATATCACGCAACTTGATAGCATGGCGCAACCGCTTTTCTTCGCTTTCATTAAGGTAACGGACGCGAATGTTATCCGCTTTGATGGTTTTGACTTTGCTCAATTCGTGGGAATCAATCAGCCCCCACTCAACCGCTCTGGATAGCGCACCTTTCAGTGAGTTCACACTGTGATTGATGGTTGAAGGCGTGCGCCCCTTTTGCCTTTGCTCACTGCGCCACTTTTCAATCTCCCAAGGAGTGATTTGATCCAGCTCCTTATCCATCAGGAAGGCAAAGCGGCTTTTTATGTGGTTAACGATGCGGTTAGCTGTTTTGGGGTTTCGCGTTATCAAAAACGGCAGATAACGCTCATCAAGATAAACGGGAAGCTTAAGATGTTTCCGGCGTTGGGTTTCTTGGCGTACCTGCTTTTTCTCTTCATGTACGTCATTGCCCTTAGCCACTTGTCCCGCTTTCTCTTTGGCAAGGTCTCGCGCTTGAGCGGGAGTGATATCTGTTGCGTTTCCAAGCTTGTAGTTCACCTGTTTGCCATCAAAACGATAGAACAGGTAGTAAACGATGCGACCCGCCGAAGAAATACGCGCATGAAAGCCGAGAATTTCGGTATCATTGATCCGCTTATCTTCTATCTTGAGTTGCTTAATACTGGTGGTCGTAATCTTCTTTTTGATAGGCATGTTTATCTGCTTCCCTGCACCTTACCTAGCTCGCTGTGTAGCACATATGTAGCAGATTAATCATATTCCTATGGTTTTCGATGAACAAGAGAAAACAAAGATATTTACGATATAACATTGATTTTAATGGTTTTATTTGTTCATTTTCGTTCATTCCCGTTCATTGAAAAATAACGAAAAACCCCCCTCATAATCGATTGGTCTCCAGTTCAAAAACAATCATTATCAGCTAAACCTTTTACATTATTTTCAGTATGCCGGAGGAAGATCCATAAGTAGGAAGCAGGTATGCGGTAAAGCATATTTCTGCCTCTGTAAATAACACCAAGCTTCACCCAAAACTCACAAAGTCTGGGTTAGTTTTCAGCGCTAGTGATATTTGGCGTAATGTATTCCAATTTCAGGCAGCACAAGCGTCAGGCAGGTTCAAATCCCTCCCCTCTGAATCTAAGAACAGTGTGGTCAGATGTAACGGCGATTTATTCTTTCAATTTTATGAAATGACCGCCGCAAATATCGATGTTTGTGTAGTGCGCCTGAATTTGCACGCATGAACATCTACTGATTGTTTTATTATTGGCTGTTTCATATATAAAACTAACGAACCACAAGTGAATCATGGTTTCGTTTGAAAAGATGTATCCCAAAGGAAATTGGGAAAAGCCAGCAAGGAAAGCGCATGCAATCTAAAAACTCCTCTATGACTCCATCACTTCCGCAGACGCTGTCTCAGGAAGCTATTCAGGATAGAGCGTTTCAGGTATCGGTATCACAAGCGTCATATAACTATATGTTCAGCTACATTGAGCCCTTATCCCTCTCTGCAGGGCTGCCTAAAGGAGAGGAGTTCACACTCGAGTATGGAGCGAAAGTCGCTAAGGTCTTTTTACCCTTGCTGGAAAACTTCACCAAGGTTGTTGTGTCTTTGCTTGAGCGAGAGCTGCAGGACGATTTAACCGGTGATGTGTCAGAGTCGATCAAAAAGGTTAACGATGCCTATCACAAGTTGAAATCGCCAAGCTCTCCGCTGGCTGTGATTGAAGATGCAGCAGCAACCAAAGCGTTACTCGAAGCACTGGCTGAGGTACCTAATGCTATTGAAGGCGCGCTTCAAGGCCTTTCTCACCTACCCAAAGATTTCATGCACATTGTTGAGGGGTTGGCGAAAGTCACCAAGCAATTTGAGTCAGAGGGCTTTACGGCATTTCTTAAAGACACGCTTTATTACACCTTGAATGAAGAGCGTGGGCATCAATATCTCAAACCGAAAGGACTGGCAGATTACGAATTGCTGTTTAACACCTTGCCGACGCCTCAGGCTTTGGATGTAGAGCGCAAAGCGTGGATGCCGGAAGAGGATTTACCGATTTGTCTGCAAGATTGGTACTTTGGCTACATGCAAATCGCGGGGTTTAATACCACCAACCTCAGAGGTGTCAGAACTCAGAAAGAAGCGCATGAGAATGTGTATTTGCTGTCAGAGCTTTTGGAAAAAATGCCCGTAACGGATGGCATCCTGCAACAAGTCAGTGGTAATGCCACGTTAACGCTCACTGAAGCGGCCAATAAAGGCTTATTGTACGTTTGCGATTACGCCATGTTTGAAGGCAAGAAAGGCGCGTCTTTGCATGGTTTACACCGCTACCCGGAAGCGCCGATTGCGCTGTTTTATTGGAATGCGTCGCCACCACACGGCTACCCGACTGACGGTGCCATGCAGCCCATCGCCATTCAATTAGGGCAGCATTTTGATGCCGACACCACACCGATTTTTACGCCAAATGACTGCACCAATAATAATGATGTGGATGGCGCAAAGTGGCTGCTGGCAAAAATGGTGGTGCAAAACGCCTGTACGATTGAGCATGAAACCGTGGCACATTTGGGCGCGTGCCATTTGGTGATTGAACCCATTGTTGTCGCCAGCCATCGACAGTTGCCACAAACACACCCTCTGATGGTGCTGTTGAAACCGCATTTCCGCTTCACCTTGGACATTAATCATGGCGCTTACACCAGCTTGATGGTGCCAGGCGGCGTTGTGGCTTCCGTGATTTCAACTTCGCATCAGGAAACCGCTGAAGTACTGGTGGACGCTTATGAAAAGCGTCGGTTTGATGATCAGTATCCAGACAAGATCTTCCATCAACGGGGTGTCTCAAGCGACTCATTACCGTCTTTCCCATTCAGGGAAGATACCCTCGACCTTTGGGCGGCGATCCAGCAATTCGTGACTGATTACCTGTCGCTTTACTACGAGGGCGAAACGGCTGAAGCGCGTAACAAAATGGTGTTGGATGATTTTGAGCTTCAAGCCTGGGTGAATGAGCTGGTTAATCCAAAGCGCGCTGCCGTAAGGGGCTTAGATGGCTTAAGGGCAACCAATGATGAAAAGAACCCGGTACAAATCGACAGCTTTGATTATCTCTGCCGTGTCGTGGCGCAAATCATTTATACCGCGAGTGCCCAACATGCTTCAGTGAATTATGCGCAATACCCGCTGATGTCTTATATCCCTGGAGCGAGCGGAACGCTTTACAAACCAATGCCAGGACGTAACGAAATACTCGCTCAGGAAGACGTGATTGATTGGCTGCCACCTTTGGATGTGGCGCTGTATCAAACCTCATTCGCCTACCTGTTAGCTGGCGTGCAATATGACACCCTTGGTCACTATACGGATGACCCAAGAACCCAATACTTCACCGACAAACGTGTGGCACCGATACTGACTCAGTTCCACATGAACTTAAACAGAATCGAAATCGATATTCATGAGCGCAATGCCTCACGACCTATGCCGTATGTGATGCAACTGCCCTCTTTGATACCGAACAGTATCAGTATTTAGGATCTTATCACTGGCATTTCCCTGCAGAGTAACCAGCAATGCCTGGCGGGGAATGAAGGTAATAAGTCCATTAACTCAGGAATGTACATGCATGTGGCAACGTCGGATTAATCACTTTTTATCGCTGGTTTTTTCCGTCCTGTTTATCACTTTCAGTGTCTCTGGTTTGGTTTCTGCGGAAACAACCATTGACTTGTCACAGTGGGAAAGCGGGGGGTCGACAGTTGATAAATTCCGTTTTATTGATGACCCTTCACATCAATTAACCATTGATGATGTTGCGTCTCTGGCAGACTGGCAGCGCCCTCAAAAAGGCGTCGTGAACAGGGGGTTTTCCACGCTTCCGACCTGGATCTCATTCCGTTTATCCAACCCTGAGTCTGTCAGTAAAAAGATCATCGTGGAGTATGTAGAGCCCTCCGTCGAGACCATTGATTTTTACTCACGCTTGAAAAGCGGTGAAGGCACATTCACGCATCAACGCTTTGTTTACACTCAGCCCACAGACTCGCGCCCGGTCTCCTTTTACAGGCCAGCGTTTTCAGTCGAAGTCCCGCCTGAATCTGAGGTAGAGATATACTACCGCCTGTTTCAGGGTAGTGACTTCCCTATGCATAAGTTTGACTCGATGCGTATCTGGGAAGAGTCTGATTTTTACCACTCTACACATGTAGAGCTGTCGCTATTGGTGATTTTGTTGTGTGTTGAAATTGCCATGGGTCTGTCTACCCTGCTCGCCTATTTCGCCACAAAAGACCGGCTTTATCTTTATTACACCGCTTTCGCGTTTTCAGCCGCCTCACTCTTTGCCGCATTCAGCGGAGTATGGAGCTATTTAATCGCATCACAGCACTATGAATTATGGATGGTGGTGCTTCAGATAAATATTTGCCAACTCGTCGCCATTCTTTTTGTCCGTCACTTTTTGAATGTGCCGGAGCACTTACCGCGCGTCGATAAAGTTATGCTGGCCGTGGTGGCTATTGTTGCGGTCGGCGTGGTGCTGAATCTCTTTGGCAAGCCGTATCTTTCCCGAATCATCATTGATTTCACCGCAATTGGTGCGTTTTCCCTGATCCCATTGGGCATCTATGCACACAAGAAAAAAGTACCGCACGCACTTTTGTTTTCAGGAAGTTGGGTCTTCTTTGCCATTGGTATGGCACTCGCCTCGGCAAGGCTCAGAGGATACATTGCAGACAGCGCTTTCGCTGAGTGGCTGATTTATTTTGGTGGTCTGATTGAGGTCATCTTGCTGACTACCGTCATGATCCTTCGATTCAGGCACATGCAGCGTGAAAAGCAACGCATTGAAGACAAACACTGGAAATATTTAGAAAATGCCGCGCACGTGCTGGAAGAAAGGGTTAAAGAGCAAACGAAGCAGCTCTATGAAGCCAAAGCGCTTGCCGAAAAAGAAGCCCGCACCGATTTGCTGACAGGACTACCGAATAGACGTTCTTTCTTTGAAGGCGCACAGCAATTCATTGAACGGGCAAAACGCAACACCTCGCCAAGTGTGCACCTGTTGATGATCGATATTGACCATTTCAAGAAGGTGAACGATACCCATAGCCATGCCTGTGGAGACGCCGTTCTTCGCCATATTGGCAATATTCTGAACCACTCTTTGCGAAAAACGGATCTCCTTTCGCGTCTTGGGGGGGAAGAATTTGCTGTGGTCATGGAAAACACACCTGAAGACGCTGCTCAAACCATGACTGAGCGTTTGCGTTCGGCGGTTGAGGAAACGGATATTCTATTCGAAGACCAGTTTATTCACGTCACCATTTCTGTCGGCATGGCCACCTGGCATCACACCCAGAATCTCGATCAGCTGCTGCAAAACGCTGACCATGCGTTATACCAAGCCAAACACGAAGGCCGTAATCGCGTTGTCTATGCGCCAAAGGAAAGCGAAGTGCCACTGGCGTAATTGCGGTGGTATCTCTTTCATTTACAACGCGCCGCTCTCTATTCCCCTTGCGCCAAATCGCACAAACTTTAACCAAATCAAATTTCTAATCCGTAAACATCACTACACTGAAGAAATAGCTTAAGTTGGATTAATCCTTACTACCCAAGGGGAAAGGTATGCTTGATAGGCTGGATTGTCTTCACAAATTGCTCCCTAGCGGCAGCAAGCACAGTGTTGTGCCTATGTATATGTTCGCCAATGATGCCGGACTGCCAGTGGTGCTTCGCCTCAATATTCGTGGCGGAGATAAGTCGCTGCCCGTCATGGTAGTCGCTTTTGATATCGATACCCTTGCTAAGTCGGTGCACTGCGAGATTCAGTACCCTAGAGAGAAAGTTAACTTCAAACTCTATGGACAACTGACTTCTTCCCGTTTTCACATCGGTACCCATGAAATCACCAGTTGGGAATCACTGGAAAAGCTGGCGATTCAGTGGCTGAGGTCCCCGGAAACCACAACTTGAAACAACGATAGACATACAACGCTGAATTCCAGTGTTCCCAAACGTCTCACTTTCAATAGTATTTCAAGAAATATGAGTTCCTAGTGTCCAAAACACAGTTATAAGCCAGTAGCATTTACTGTAAGTGTTTGACTTCACTAATACACTCTACAAACCGCCCTCTACACCAAACTCACTTTACATATCATATTGTTAACAAACTCTGTCACTAGCCATGAATGGAAGCATGCACTCATGAGCCTCTTTGGATGGTGGTGTAACAAACTTTTTCTATTTTTACGATAAAGAAATAGCCAGTCGGAGATGAGCAAAGAAGCGATTAGAACAAGAGGGGCAAGATGCAATCCCCATAAAGTTCACTTTGTTAACTCTATTTAAAAGGAGTAAAAATATGAGTTTTCAATCACGTTTCAACTTCAACATCGTAAAACCTGTCACCATCGCTACTGCCTTGTTATCTGCCGCATGTTCCTCTGATTCATTCATTTCAGAAAAAGCATCGGCAGCTGATAATTTCACCATGATTCACTCAGCCTGGCTTGGGGGCTTCCAGTGGCAAGGTGTTCAAGAGCAAATCTCGATGCAACAATCCGCCACTTTCAATACGCCAGATATGCCAGGACACGGCTCCGACAAAACTAAACCAGCAGACATTACTTTCGAGGACTATGTCAAAACAGTAACGGATATCTTGGATAAACAAGATGATAAGACCATTTTGGTTGGCCACAGTTTCGGGGGAATGATTGCCAGCCAAGTAGCTGAAGAACGTCCAGACAAGGTGAGTGCCTTGGTTTACCTATGTGCTTTCATGCTACCTGACGGCGTCTCTTTTATGGATGCCACGCAAGGTGTTCAGGGTTCTGCGGTATTGGATAACCTCTTCTTTAACGAAGATAAAACCGCAGTGGGAATAAAGGAGTCCGAAATCCATCATGCCTTTGCACATGACTTGCCCGCAGAAGCCGTTGAAGGTGCGAAAGCCTCTATGGTAATGGAGCCAACTGCACCGCTCACCTATAAACTGTCACTGACAGAAGAAAACTATGGCAGCATTCCCCGCTATTACGTGAAATGCTCTGAGGACAATGCTATCCCACCAAACGTTCAGGATGCGATGATTCAAGGTCAGCCCGTTAAAGGCACTTTCACCCTTGATTCAAGTCATGCTGTGATTTTCTCTGATCCAAAAGGTGTCGCTGATGCGCTGATCGCTGTCGCCAGTGCCGAGCGCAACATGTAATCATCATCGCCCTGTGTTTCTGTGGACTGCTGGGACTGTATTGATTGCAAGAAAAGCAAAGCAGTAAACATGGCCTCCGGTTACATTCAAAAAATAGAACAGGTATACGTAGAGAGCCGCACATCAGGGACTAATGTGCGGCTTTTTATTTAACACCAATCATTCCCACTGTGGAGCAAAGAACATGGAAGTGAGAGCAGTCGCTGCGGCGCTTGTTGCGTTGTCTTCGGCAATGCTGCTTTCCTGCACTTCTGATAAAGACAGGGAGCAAGCATTGAGTAATAACAAGAATTTTGGCTTAACCTCGACGAGTGAAATCCTGCTGACCAGCGAAGCGGGCGACAAAATGTCAGTGATGCCAAACCAGTCCTTTACCACTGAACGTGCAAACGGCATACAAGTCGTCATCCAACCGGATATCACCAAGCAAACCATCACTGGGATCGGTACCTCTTTCACTGAATCTGCTGCGTTTGTATTGGCTCACCTTCCGCCAGAAAAACGCCTTGAAGTGATGAACAATCTCTACGGCGAATCAGGCGCGAACTTCTCGCTGACCCGCACGCCGATTGGCTCGACTGACTTTTCTGTGGAAGGAAAGCTCGGCTATGCCGAAGTCGAAGGTGACGCGGCGCTGGAGCATTTCACAATCGCACCAGACAGCGATGGCTTTTCGAAAGCTAAGTATCCGGGAATTCAGGATGAATCATTCGACGTGCTGCCGATGATCAAAGAAGCAAAGTCGATCAAAGCAAAACAAGACGACGGCACCCTGAACATCATTGCTTCTGCCTGGACAGCGCCACCTTGGATGAAGGATATCAATACCTGGTTCATCAAAGGTTCAGAAGAGAACGACTGGGAAGGCACAGGCGGCTCACTCAAACCGGAATATGAATCCACTTATGCGGATTATCTGGTGAAATACCTTGAGCACTACAAGGAGGCCGGTGTTGATATCTGGGGTTTAACGCCAGTTAATGAACCGCACGGCAACAGCGGCAACTGGGAGAGCATGCACTTCACTGCTGAGACCCAGAATACCTTCATCAAAGAGTTTCTTGGTCCGGCTTTAAAAGAAAGCGCTTTCAACGATACTCGATTGCTGATCTACGATCAAAACCGTGATCATCTGGAGCATTGGACGGATGTGATTCTGGGCGATCCCGATACCGCACCGTATGTTTATGGCTCTGCCGTTCACTGGTATTCCAGCACGGTCGATGTTTACGAAAAGGTGCTGGAGAAGGTACACAACAAATTCCCGGATTTCGCCATCATCCATACCGAAGGCACGATTGACGATCTCGGTAAGCCTGCATCGAAAGGCATTTTGGATCCGGTGAAATTTCAGGAGTCCGGCTGGTTTGATAACGACGAGTTCTGGTGGAATGAAAACGCGACCGATTGGGCATACACAGCCACTTGGGCACCAAACCCGGAAAACCACCCTATCTACACCCCAGTGCACCGCTACGCGCGTGACATTATTGTCAGTCTGAATCACTGGATGAACGGTTGGGTAGATTGGAATGCGGTATTGGATGCCAAGGGCGGCCCTAACCATGCCGGGAATTTCTGCGGTGCGCCGATCATGATTGATACGGAAACCGGGTATGTCTATTACACGCCGATTTATGATGTGCTGGCACAGTTCAGTCGCACGATTCGTCCCGGCGATAAAGCCGTCAAAACCGATACCTTGTTAGGCGCATTGGAGCAGGATGATTTGCATGCCAGTTCAACGGTGAATGAATCAGGATTGCTAAGTGTGCAACTGCTGAACACGACCAAGAAGCCGATACAATTTGATTTGGTGATTGGTGCGCAGAGTGCGCTGATAACCCTGCCAGCGAATGCGCTGCAAACGGTGCGGGTTCAACTTTAAGGGCGATCCCCTGAGGAAGAAAAAGGCAGGAAATAAAACGGCGCAATATACCGAGTATTGCGCCGTTTCTCGCTGAATTACAGCGCTTCTACGTTAGTCGCTTGAGGGCCTTTTTGGCCTTGCTCAACGTTAAAACGTACTTTTTGGCCTTCAGCCAGAGTTTTGAAACCGTCAGAAACGATTGCACGGAAGTGAACGAATACGTCCTTGCCGCCGTTATCTTGAGTGATGAAGCCAAAACCTTTAGTTTCGTCGAACCATTTTACCAGACCAGTCGATTTATCAGACATAGTAACCTCTAATTTGTTTTTAATTGAATATGTTAACGGCAAGCTAAACGCCGACGTTAAACAGCAAGGCTGTACGGAAAGCTATTGAATGGTCGATGAAGCACAAGTTGACGCAGGGTATTAACGAAGACTATCGAGAAGTAGCTGAGAAGAAACTTAAACTAAATTTGGCATTAACAGCTCTTTCTTAGCCAGGCGCGAACTATACAGTGTGCTGGTTAAATAGCGAGCTTTATTTTCACTTTTCACGCATGTAGTCGTTTCCCCTGTATACTCCTTCCCTCTGTTTCTCTCGCTTCGGGATCTTCTCCATGCCATCCAAACCCGCTAATACCGTTGTCGTACTCGACTTCGAAACCACAGGCTTATCACCCAACATGGGCGACCGCGCCATTGAAATCGGCGCGGTAAAGTTGATTGACGGTGAGGTAATCGACACCTTTCAGGAATTGATGAATCCGGGCTTTCGCGTCAGTAGTTTTATCGAAGGTTACACAGGCATCACCAACAATATGTTACGCACCGCGTCTGGCTGCGAAGAGGTGATGAGCCGGTTTGCGGAGTTTATCGCCGGGTTTAACCTTGTGGCGCATAACGCCTCTTTCGATAAGCGCTTTTTGGATGCGGAACTGGAGCGCCTGCACGGAGGTTATTCCGGTCAATTTACATGCTCGATGCTGATTGCCCGTCGCCTGATTCAAGACTCCCCAACCCACAAACTTGGCGATCTCGTTCATTTTAAGGGTATTGCCAATGATGGCGTTTTCCACCGCGCTTTGGCGGATGCTGAAATGACAGCAAGGCTCTGGCTTCTGATGCTTGATGAACTGGATCAGCAAGGCATCACCAACCCAAGCTTTGCACTGATGCAAACCATCAGTAAAACCAGCAAGCAAGCACTGCCTTCTTTTTTGAACAAGCAACGCAGCAAAGTCAGCCTTTAATATCAATTCCTTAGACACCCATTATGCGACATGTTGGTGCGACTAAGTTCACTATTGAGATTCAGCAGAAATAAACACAGGCAAGCAATCGTCTTGAGTAAACTTAAGCGTATAAACATAAAAATACGTAACGAGTCGTAATGTCAGGTGAAGGAATGAATAACCCGGGTAAGTCGTTTTTAACCTCCGCTATTCGATGCTTTTTCGCACTGCCTCTGCTGATAGTCAGCCAGCTCGCAATGTCTCAAACATTCACGGTCATGACGGAAGATTTTGCGCCGTTTGGTTATGTGGAAAATGGCGAGTTAAATGGATTATCTGTCGATATCGTACGTGAAGTCTTTGCCATCGTCGGGCATCCTGACGATATTGAGATGCTTCCTTGGGCCCGCGCTTACAAAGAAACCAAACGAAAATCCAACCGCATTTTGTTTTCAATGAGCCGCACACCAGAACGGGAACCCTTGTTTAAATGGGTTGGCCCCTTGGTGGAAGACAGAATCACGTTCTATCGCCATAAAGACAGCGACATCAACATCCAGTCACTGGAAGACGCGCGGGAAGCAAACGCGATTCTAGTCACTCGTGGCTTTCCGGAAACAGAATTTCTTCAGAATCAAGACTTTAACAATCTCTATATTACCAATTCCCCGATTCAGGCATTTTCCATGTTAGTGATGGGCCGGGGAGATTTGGCACCGATTGGGGAGTTTGCCTACAAACCCTTGATGCAAAAAAGCAGTATCGATGCGGAGAGCCTCCAGAACACGGGCGTAGAACTGTTTAATATCCAGCTTTATATTGCGTTTTCAAAAGACACACCAGAAGAAGAAATCACCCGCTGGCAAGCAGCATTGGATCAGGTAAAGGCGTCGGGCAAGTATGGGGAAATCATCCGCCGGTATTCAGATCTTGGGTATTAGTCCGTAAGCCAGCAGATATTTTTGGATGATTACCAATAAGATTCGAGAACGGTCATGCCGTCGTAGGTACTGCACTTATAGCGGGTTTTCTTACCGCTTTCTCCTCTGCAGCTCACCGTAGTGAACAGAGTGTCTTTGTTCCATACCGACTCAAAGCTTTGGTCGAACCCACAATCGGCACCATAAAAGCTTTCCGCCTGTGCCGCACAGTATTGATAGGCTTCATCTTCACCACCGCGCGCATCCAACATTGCTGCACGAACTTTTCGCTCTTTACGGATGTTGGCAATATGCGCTTTGTCTGGCATCTCAAACCAGTCAATCCGCGGATTTTCGATATCAAAGCTCTTCTGGATCCAGGTCGCTTCCTTTACCGTACCTGAGAATTTGATGGAAAGGTTTTTCAGGTAAGCCACATCGACGTTCGCCAACGCCTCAAAGCCTGAGGGGTTGGACAGTGTGATGGACTCTTTTTCTACCCTGACGACAACCTCTTGTTCGGTGGCTTTTTCAATTAATCCCGACAGCGCAGTAAAGCTCACACCATCACACTCAAAACTGTATTCGCGATCCACAAAACAACGCTCTAGAAACACGTTGCCGTCTTTCTCTTTCGAACACCCGATAAGGGTAAGCATTGTAAAAAGGAGTGCCGCGACTTTAAGCATGAATGTGATTTCTATTCCAAAACTTATTTGTCGTGATCTTGATACATTTCAATGTGTATTTGCAATCCTATCAGCAGTCGGGCGGGACGCTGTTGGCAAATTTACCCACTGATCATTGATTACTACTCGAAATCACGCTTTTTTCATCGCACTTTTCCCCTCCGAAACAGCAACAATGGGATATACCCTTATATGGGGATAAGGACGCACAAAGGACGGAGAAGGAATACGTGTTCACCAACATTACCATCAAAGCAAAGCTTAATGAGCGCCTTCACGCTTTCTATCAGGACGTGCTCGGCATGCAATTGTCCGACTCTGGTTGGCGATTTGAAGGTGAAAGCGCATCACTCTCTTTTATTCCGTCTGATAGCCTTTACCAACCCACGCCAGCAGATGGCTTTTGGAAAATAGGCATCACTGTGGTGGACTTGGATGCCGTCTGCCAGTGGCTTCGCTCACAGGGGATCAATGTTTCCGCACCGCGCCAGTTTCAGGACATTGGCTATCTTGCTCACTTGTCTGATCCCAACGGGCTGACCATTGAATTACTGCAAACTACCTTTGAAGGCAATAAACCCCAACGCCAACCACTGACTCACCCGATTGCCGATGGAGCCGCGCTGGCACACATCACGCTTCGCTGCCATGACGAGCGAGCCATGCAGAAATGGGCTGACAGACTTGGCTTGACGCTGAAGTCCATCCAACCTGTTTCCGATTACGGTTTCACTCTCTATTTCTACTCTTTCATTGATGAGCCACAGCCTGAATCGGATTTGCGTGCAGTCGGTAACCGTGAGTGGTTATGGCAACGCCCGTACACCTTGCTGGAATTCCAGCTAGTCCATGATGCGCCGCCCTTTGCTTTACCTTCCGAAGAGGAAAGCGGCTTGTTTGGTGTTGAGGCTGGCGGGAAGGTAATTACGCCTCAAACGCTTAAAAACGCTGGGCTTGGGAAATAAACAAGTTATCGATATCGTGAGACTGCCCCGCCAATTGACGACCCCATGCTGCGTCTTAGCGCTCACCCGGTGGATCCCAAGATCATGTGTTGATGGATAAAGTAAGGCCCAGCAAAAATGGCATACATGACGTCTTACCTGTGCGCTACTGCTCCTATTGAGCATATCCAGAGTCGCTGTGCGTGTGCGGCCTTGCGTCAACCTGAAAACAACGAAGCAAATGGAAACTTTACGCCTTCACGTCATCAGCAAGGCTCACCATTTTGTTCAAGGTATTCGCAGGCAGCTTCAACCCCTTCGCGGGCGGCCATTTGGAGATATTCCTTTCCCTGACTTTTATCGACAGCAATGCCAAAGCCTTCGTAAAGCGCTTTCCCATAGTGATATCTGGCAAGTCTCGAGTAGCCTGCTTCGTCATCGAGTTGTGCCCCCTGCCTCATTAGGGCAGTGGAACGGGAGGGGTTTGGCGCTGAGTACACACCGTTTTCATGAATTTGAGCAAGTAGCAGCATGGAATAAACATCATTCCAGCGTGCAATGCAGTCTTCAAGAATCGCGACAGCGAATTCATGGTCACCGGTTTTCTCCGCAAAGTAGCCATAAATACACTTCATACGGTTGTCACTTTCTAGTTGTTCAGTGTAGGCAAATTCGCTGGTTTCAGCCGATAGATAGAGCGGAAAACATAACACGCCAACGCCTAACAAGAGTCTCCATTTAGACATGAATTAACGTTATCTCGGTGTAAAGTTCTTTGTTTCATAGTAGTAGGAAGTTGCATTTCCACCCCAAAATCATCCGTTTCTCTGTCAGATCTGCGTGAAAAAATTGAACCAATCAAAATCTGAGAGAACCGAACCATTATTGAGCAGAATGATAATTTTGCGTTGCACTACTAACAAAGATGTAAGACATATGATTCACAATTGATTAGTTCCGAGCAACAATTCCAAATTCTTGAAATACATCGCAGTTTTCACGCTGATAAGTGATAACTTTCACATTAAATTTTTGACCAGCACTTTCTCCACGCGATGCCAGATTTTAAAGACATACTCGACATCCACCCGAATCCCTGCGTCATACACATTAACTTTGTCCCTAAGTATGCCAATAACGCATTCGCAAAGTTCAGTGGAATGGCCTGCGCAGAGGACGTGCTCAGTCTGCCTTCTATTCGCGTCCTTTTTGAAGAAGAACACTGGCCTGAAGCTCAGCGTCGCTACAATCACGCGATTGAAACCGGGATCCCGACACCGCCGGAAGTGATCAATCATATGGATTTAAAAGGTAATCCGATGATCGCTGAAATCACCGACAAGGTGATTGACTGGTATGGCGAAAAAGCCATGTGTACCTTTGTGAGTGTGGTAACCGACCAAATCCGCCGTGAGCGTACTTTGCGTGATATGGCAAACCGAGACGATCTCACCAACCTTTATAATCGCCGTTATCTGTTGGACTTGTTCAGTGAGCGCCATGCTGCTCAGCAACGCCGCCAGTATCTTGCGATGGCCGACATCGATCACTTCAAACGTATCAACGACACCTTTGGCCACCCCGTGGGTGACTTGGTGTTGCGCCGATTTGCCCAGGAGATTGAAGATTTCACTGCGCCGGATGAATACGCATTTCGTTTGGGCGGCGAAGAGTTCGCCTTACTGATTTGGGCTGACAACCATACCGAGGCCACCACAAGATTAGAGCGGCTCCGTGTGGCAGTGCAGGACTGCGAAGTGAGAGTCAGTCACCCGAACTCGCAGCCGCTTTCCATTGGCTGCACAATTTCTATCGGGGCGACAGTGCTGGAGGCAACAGAAGATTTCCTGACCGCCAGCCTACGTGCTGATGAAGCGCTCTACATCGCGAAGAAGACCGGGCGCAATCGCGTGATCAATTACGATGCGTCTGCAGAAGATAAACCAGACATCGGTTAAGCACTTATCTGATTGGAGTATCTTTGATGCTGCTGGTTCGACAGAGAACCAAGCGTCACCCGATTCCGGCCATTTTCCTTGGCTTGGTACATCAAGCGGTCTGCATGGTGAAGCAGCGCTTCAAGAGAAGGATCTTTGCAACCTTTGTCTACCAGCAATGCCCCCACCGATGCGGTTACAAAAAGCCCTATCCCTTCCTGTGAAGCCTGCGGCACGATAAACCGGCAAACGTAATCCGCATTCACCTCCAGATCGTGCAGATCCTCAGCTGGCATCAACAAACAGAACTCTTCACCTCCCAGCCGAGAGATTGCCACCGCCTCGCGCAGGTAGTTGTTCAACGCCCCGCCAAGGTTATTCAGCACTTCATCCCCTTTCAGGTGACCGTACTTATCATTGATTTTCTTGAAGTGATCCACATCAAGCATCAGCACCCCTAATTGGCCACGTTTCAGCATGCTATTGACCCGCTTGCTGGCGAAGTTTCTGTCCAAGCCACGGCGGTTCATCAGTCCGGTCAGTGAATCGGTAAACGCGTATTCTTCCAGCTTACTGTTCAACGCTATCAAAGCACGGGTTTTTCGGTGTACCGCCTGCTTGAGCAAGATGATGTAACTGACCGTGCCAAGAAACAATACGGAGCCCACCAGTGGCCAGAACCAGTCAGGGATCTGAGTGGTTTTGCTGGTGTTGAGCCATTTTTGTTTGATGCGATCAATTTCGTGAGGTGGGATATTTTTGATGCCGCTTTCAACTTCTTGAAGCAGAAGTTCATTTCCAGCTGGCACGGCGGCATACAGCATTTTTTGGTACATACGGTCAATCGGCACAAAGCGGTTGGGATTGTCCTGTTGCAGCAGGTAATAAGTCGCCACTTGAGTATCCACCAACATGCGTTTTATTTTGCCTTCACGTGCCGCCTGGATAAGCGCTGCATTGTTATCAAACCCCATGGTAGAGACCAACGGATAGCGAGTCTTCAGAAACTCTTCCTCGTAGCCGCCACGTACAACACCAACGACCATGCCCGGCAGAACACCTTGCGTTTTCAACTCTTCGCTGTCATTGAGTACATAAAGCGTGGTGGAGATTTCGAACAAAGGCAGGACATAATCGAGGTATTCATCACGGGATTCAGAGTAGAGCAAGCCGCCATGAACTTTGCGCCCGCCTTCTTGCATAGCGATCAGAGAGTCGTTCCAATCCGAGAGAGCAAATTCTACCGGGGTGTTATTGATCTCTGAAAAAAGCTTCCAGTAATCAACTAACAGTCCCTTGGGAATACCATTCTCCGAGAAAGCAAAAGGCTTCCAGCTATGAGAATTCGTCACGATGATGGTGTCTTTATCCGTTTCAGCCAACGCAACCGACTGGGCCATACCCAGTGCAAATACCACAACGCTACAGACGAATCGGCATAACCGAAGCAAATGCATCAAAGGCAAATTTTCCTTCACATGAATTGATGGAAACATTGTCGCAAAATTCAACCAACAGACCACGCTTTGTTTAACACCCGCATAGTCATTGCGAGACATAGATCTATGAGTTGATGAAAAAAACTTGAAAACCTCAGAGGGCTAGATGGCGTATTGTCATTTTTTTTCAAAAATAGTCAGGCAATATGTCCGCACAATTAGCCATACAATAACGCTTTCAACCCAATGCTGATCAATGTTCATCGCTCTTTATCTATTCGTTACCGATTAGTGATCTAGCAAATAATATGTGGTAAATTTACGGCCCTGAAAGTAGGCGCAACGCTGTATCATTTGAGTGGAGGATGGCAGGAAGGTGCGAATAACCCTTTTTCCATTGCCTGCGATCAAATTTCCGCCACATAAAGCATGTATACTTGTGTCCGCTTTCATGGATGAGTTGTGTTGTCCAAACGAACCCACGTTTGGACAACACAATTACGTGGCATGAACCTGTATTAACGCTGTAAGAGCACAAGGCAATGTTGCCGCTCATCACACAGTAGCTTGTTGTTTTATTACAAAACTCAAGCATCTGGATAACGTGACTACAGCGACATTTATCCCTTGGGTAGTAAAAGTTCGACCGGAGAGAACCCTACATGAAAAAGACCAAAATCGTTTGTACGATTGGACCAAAAACCGAATCAGTAGAGATGCTGACCAAGCTGGCAGAAGCAGGCATGAACGTAATGCGCCTGAACTTCTCACACGGCGACTTCGCTGAGCACGGCACGCGCATCTCTAACCTACGTCAGGTAATGGAAAACACTGGCAAGCAACTGGCTATCCTACTGGATACCAAAGGTCCTGAAATCCGCACCATCAAACTGGAAGGCGGCAACGATGTTTCTCTGGTTGCAGGTCAAACTTTCACTTTCACTACTGACGCATCAGTAGTAGGTAACGCAGAGCGCGTTGCAGTGACTTACCAAGGTTTCGCAAAAGACCTGACTGTTGGCAACACTATCCTGGTTGACGACGGCCTGATCGAGATGGAAGTACTGGAAACCACAGAAACTGACGTTATCTGTAAAGTACTGAACAACGGTGATCTGGGTGAAAACAAAGGCGTTAACCTGCCAGGCGTTTCTGTAAACCTACCTGCGCTGTCTGAAAAAGACAAAGGTGACCTGGTATTCGGTTGTGAGCAAGGCGTTGACTTCATCGCAGCTTCTTTCATCCGTAAAGCATCTGACGTTAAAGAAATCCGCGATCTTCTGGCTGCAAACGGCGGCGAGAACATCCAAATCATCTCTAAAATCGAAAACCAGGAAGGCGTTGATAACTTCGACGAGATCCTGGAGCTGTCTGACGGCATCATGGTTGCACGTGGCGACCTGGGTGTAGAAATCCCAGCAGAAGAAGTTATCTTCGCTCAGAAGATGATGATCGAGAAATGTAACCGCGCACGTAAAGTGGTTATCACTGCAACGCAAATGCTGGATTCAATGATCAAGAACCCACGTCCAACTCGCGCAGAAGCGGGTGACGTTGCAAACGCGATCATGGACGGCACTGACGCAGTAATGCTGTCTGGTGAAACTGCGAAGGGTAAATACCCAGTTGAAGCTGTGACCATCATGGCGCAAATCGCGAAGCGTACTGATGCAGTACTGAAAGCAGAACTGGGCTCACGTCTGGACAGCTCTCGCCTGCGTATCACTGAAGCAGTATGTAAAGGCGCAGTAGACACCGCTGAGAAGCTGGGTGCTCCTCTGATCGTTGTTGCTACTGAAGCTGGTAAGTCTGCGCGTTCTATCCGTAAGTACTTCCCAACTGCAAACATCATCGCTGTCACCATCAACGAGAAAACTGCTGCACAACTTTGCCTGAGCAAAGGCGTGACTTCAGTAGTTGTTGACCAGTTCGAAAACACTGACGAGTTCTACCGTCGTGGTAAAGAAATCGCTCTGGAATCAGGTCTGGCTGCGAAAGGCGACATCGTTGTTATGGTTTCAGGCGCACTGGTTGCTTCTGGTACTACTAACACTGCATCTGTACACGTTCTGTAATCGAACCGTACCGAGCATAAAAAAAGGAGCCGATTGGCTCCTTTTTTGTTTCTTTGGGCTTTTATACCAATCACAGTAGGTAGCTGCTCAGAAATAGCGTAGGAAAAATGCTCGAGAACA
>NZ_LASY01000004.1:0-76209 GCF_000973155.1 Grimontia sp. AD028
GCCAGTCAAACTCGCTGAATGCTGCATCTTTAGGTTGTTTGGGTATATAAACAACCCGAAGTTGCTTGGATATATCCCTATTCTCTCTCCATCCCAAGCCGTTTCGTTATATTATCTGCGACAATATACTCGATTATCTCTAGCTGATACACGCCATGAAAACCACGTTAGACATTGCTGGACAAACGTTTGCACTCCACCGCTATCCTATTCAGAAGAACGAAACCCTGCAGGCATGGGATGCAGCAGATGAATACCTGATCGAGGAACTTGAGAACAGTGTGTTACCAGACAACGCACACATCTTGATTTTCAATGATGGTTTTGGGGCATTGAGCTGCTGGGCAATTCAGAAAGGATATCGTGTCACCATGGTGAGCGACTCCCATTTAGCCCAGTTAAGCACCGAGCAAAACCTCAAAGGTAATAACCTTGAAGGCGTCGATATCCTTTCATCTTTAACGCCTCTGCCGGTCGATGCCGATATCATCGTGATGAAGCTGCCAAAATATACCCGTTTTCTGGTGTGGCAACTCCAGCAGATTTCACATTCTGCGCGGATGAATGTTCAAGTATTAGCGGGTGCAAAAGCCAAAGACATCCATACATCAACACTTAAGCTGTTTGAAAAACACCTTGGTGCTACCCGTACCTCGCTCGCTAAGAAAAAAGCGCGATTGATTTTCTGTCAGAAAGAAAAGCAGCTTGAATCAGCGCCGGTTGAAACGACTTCTTTTGACGTTCCCGATTACAAAATGACACTGCAAAATCATGCCAACGTGTTTTCGTCGGAAAGTTTGGATATCGCCGCTTACCTCATGCTTGAACATATTCCTGAAGACCAAGGGATTAAGCACATCATCGATCTGGGTTGTGGGAACGGGGTACTTTCTGTGGAAGCTGCCCGTCGCAATCCACAGGCAATCATCACAGCTGTGGACGAAAGTCACATGGCAGTGGCGTCAGCATCTGCAAACTTGCTCAGTCATGGTATTAAACCAGAACGCATAAATTGCAGAGTGGACAACTGTCTGGAAGGTTTCGAACCAAACAGCGCTGACCTAGTGCTGTGTAACCCTCCATTCCATCAACTCAACACAGTGACAGACCACATTGCGTGGCAAATGTTTTGTGACGCCAGACGGGTTCTTGAACCCAAGGGACGCATTGTAGTGATTGGTAACCGTCACCTCGGCTATCATACTAAATTGAAACGTCTTTTTGGCAATGCACAAGTCATTGCTTCTAATCGTAAGTTTGTTATTGTCGAAGCATATAAACAGCCAGACTCTAAAGGGATGCGTTAACTCATGAAAAAACTTCTGCTTGTTTCCGGACTGGTATTGGGCCTGAGTGCTTGTTCGTCACCCCGCGAACCTCAGATGACAATTGCCCCACAACCTTCTATTTCTTCGGTACCCGTTGCGCAAAGTAAACCTGTTACCGTTGAAAGCCGAGATCTGCGCACAGCTCAGTTTGTGGCAGTGGTAGACAATGGCCGTAAAAATGTGCAGCCAATCCAGGCAACCTCAAACGTTCGCGTGGTACTGGAAGATGCCCTGATCCGTCAACTGAATTCTCAAGGCTACAAAGTGGTTGCCGACAGCAAAGGTAAACTACGCATGGATCTGCTGGACGCACTGGTGAAAGTGGAGCACAGCGTGTTCTCACATACCATGAATACCAATGTTCAAATCCAATTGGTTGCAGATAATGGTCAGAACAAGTTCGTGAAACGCTACACCGGTAAATCAACCACTGAAGGTTCCACCAGCGCGTCTGTTGAAGACATGGAAATGGCCTTGAATAGCCTGCTCGAAGCTGTACTGCAAGACATTGCTCGCGACCAGCAGCTGATGACCTTCATGAATGAGAACTTCTAATGAAAACCGTTTTTAAAACAGCATTATTCGCTGCCACACTATTTGCAGCCAACGCGATGGCAGCGAACCCTGTTGTCAACGTTGAAACCAGCGTGGGTAACTTCAAACTCGAGCTTTACCCAGAAAAAGCACCGAAAAGCGTCGAAAACTTCCTGAAATATGTGGAAGACGGTAGTTACGTGGGTACCCAATTCCACCGAGTAATTCCTGGATTTGTCGCACAAGGCGGTGGCTACGACGCCAAATTCCAGCCTCGTCCAAGCACCTATGGCGAAGTGGTTAACGAGTCCAAAAATGGATTGGGTAACGAACGTGGCACCATCGCTATGGCAAGGCGTCAGGCGCCAGATTCTGCCACTCGACAGTTCTACATTAACCTGCAAAACAACAGTAACTTAGATGGCAACAGCTACAACTATGGTTACACCGTGTTTGGCAAAGTCATCGAGGGTTTTAATACCGTTGAGAAGATGGCAAAGGTTAAAACCGTCACAATCCCTGAAACTCGTATGCGCGATGTTCCCCAGCAACCTATACTTATCGAGAAGATTCTCATTACCAATTAAGTAGCAGGTTGAGAGGGAATGCTAAAACTCGTTGCAGACAATCCCGAACAAAACAATGATGAGCTCGCCGGTGAACATGTTCGACAACATGCACCGGCTTTTGCTGCAGACGTCATTCGCTATGTCTTGCAGCAAGCTTCCTATGAAGATCTCAAACTTTCCTGCCGAAACCAGTTTCTTGAATGGTGGCAACTCTCTATTTCTGGAGGCTCTCCGGAAGATGATTACGAATCCGTTTATTGGTACCTGTTGTACATGATCGAGTCGCGCCGCGAAGATGAATTACGCGGGAACAGATTTGTGAACCAACGTCTCAAAGAATGCGCTTGTTATCTGATCAATAAAGGAAAACTACCGCGTTTTGCGCGTGGCATTCGTCCTTGAAGCACGGTAGCATGGGGTTACCTATGCACATAACAAGGACGTACATTCATGTCCCCTTCTTCTCACCCTACCTGGCGGGAAACGCTAAACAGCTATCTTGACCGCAGGCTCCTTTGGGTTTTCATGTTGGGCTGCGCAAGTGGCTTTCCATGGCTTTTGATCGGTTCAAATATGTCTGGCTGGCTCAAGGATGCGGGCTTAACCAGAACAGCAATCGGCTTATTCGGTTCTATTTTTGCGGTTTACGCGATTAACTGGATGTGGGCGCCACTCATCGACCGCGTGAAACTGCCCATGCTTCACCGAGTATTGGGGCAACGCCGCAGCTGGATTTTCCTGATGCAGGTGATCATGCTGGTCTGTACCCTTTTCATCGCTAATACCGATCCTTCATTCAACCTTTGGCTGACTTCGGTTCTGGCTTTCACCATAGCACTGGCTTCTGCCACCCAAGACATTGCCGTAGATGCTTTCCGTATCGACAGTTTTGGTGAGCAGGAAAAGTCAAAAATGCCGCAGGCTGCCGCCATGGCGGTGATTGGTTGGTGGACAGGTTACAGCCTTCCAGGGTATTTCGCTTTTATCAATGCCGATTCGATAGGCTGGAATGGCGTTTACTATGGTATGGCAGGTTTTATCGGGCTACTCATCTTATTTACCCTGTTTGTTGGTGAGCCAGATTCACAACGCGACGAACTCCAGGCAGAAGCAGAGTCCCGTTACGCCAAGCGTTTAAATCAAGGTGAAAACAGTGTTCTGGTGTGGTTCTCCGTCACCATCGTTGAGCCTTTTGCTGAGTTCTTCCGACGCAATGGCGTGAAAGTCGCGCTCACGCTTCTTCTCTTTGTATTCCTGTTTAAGATTGGTGAGGCCTTCTTAGGGCGTATGTCGATCGTCTTTTACAAAGAAGTGGGGTTCAGCAATGAACAGATTGGCTATTACTCTAAGCTGATCGGCTGGGGAGCCACTGTTGTTTTCACTTTGATTGGCAGCGCGATTAACGTTCGCTTCGGCGTCGTTAAAGGGCTTCTGATTGGTGGCATTGCCATGGCTGCCAGTAACCTTATGTTTGCCCTGATGGCACAGGTTGGACCGAATGAGAACCTTTTCCTGGCAACCATTATCGTCGATAACTTTACCAGTGCATTTGCAACCATTGCCTTTGTATCCTTCCTGACTTTCCTTACAGGCAGGGCGTTCTCCGCAACCCAATATGCTTTGCTGGCGTCTCTGGGCAATCTGGGGAGGACAACCCTCTCGTCCTTCAGTGGCTCACTAGTCGACTGGATTGAACAGTTTGAATGGATTCACAACATCAGCTGGCTTGATCCTTGGTCCTTCTTCTTCATCCTCACCACTATCATGGTCATTCCAAGCCTTGCCATGATTGTTGGACTCAGAAAGCACTTTAAAAAGCTGCAAGACATGCAGGAAACCGCTTAATCTGTGTTTAATCCGCGACAATTGTCGCGGATTTCATTCACCTACTCTGTTTAAACCGCCCTGTAGATCATCTTTTGAAACACTTATCTCTAATGTAATCCATTTCAACGCGATCTAAATCACATTTAGCAAACGATTGCGATTTCATTGCATTTTCTTTTTTGAACTTTCCCATAGAATGGCGCTCGTTACGGCGGAGGTCCAACCAATTAAGGTCCAGTGCCGCTCCTTTCTCACGATGTTAAGAGAACAGAAAATGCGTAAATCACTTCTAGCTCTAGGCCTAATGGCTGCTACTTCTGCACCAGCAATTGCTGCTGATTACTCAGACGACGTTCGCAAGAATGATCACACATGGATGCAATTCAATGTGATGCACACCATCGACGAGAAGCCTGGTGATGCAAACCACACCTACCTAGAAATGGAGTTCGGTGGCCGCTCTGGTATTTTCGATCTGTATGGTTATGTTGACCTGTTTAACCCTAGCAATAGCTCAAGCAGTGAGAAAGACGGCGCTGATCGCCTGTTCATGAAATTTAACCCACGTATGTCTATCGATGCTGCTACTGGTGTTGATCTGTCTTTTGGCCCAGTTCAAGAGCTGTACATTGCAAGCGAAAACATCATTGATGGTGGCGATGCGGGTTACAAAACTAAGTGGGGTATCGGTTCTGACGTAATGGTACCTTGGTTTGGCAAAATGCAGTTCAACCTGTATGCGCGTCACGACCTACAAAACCACGAATGGAACGGTTACCAAATCTCAACTAACTGGTTTAAACCTTTCATTAACTTCGAAAATGGTTCATTCATTTCTTACCAAGGTTACCTAGACTACGAGTTCGGTATGGATGACAACAATGGTGCAAACTCAAGCCACGGTGGCGCGATGTTCAATGGCATCTACTGGCATGTTGACAACTTCGCTCTTGGTTATGGCCTGAAGCTGTACAAAGACGTGTACGGTATTGAAGATAGCGCTGGATTCCCATCTTCTGGTGCGGGTCACTACTTTGCAGCTACCTATAAGTTCTAACCAAAGAGCTTAAAGCGCCGGTATTTAAGAACACTCTTAAATCAGATTTATATGAGGCAGCCACTTTGGCTGCCTTTTTACTTTTCAGCGTTCGGCTCTTGTATCAACAGTGGTATGCTTTCAGCCAGTTAAACAATAAGGATGAAGCATGCGCTTTACGCTTGTCGGTGCCGGTGCGGTCGGTGCGTTATGGGGTTTAAAACTACTTGAAGCTGGGCATCAGGTTCATTTTGTCACCCGCAAAGAAGAGTCTGACATCACGCTGGGATTCGAACATCAGAGTCCACTGATTTTTCCCTGCAACCAATCCGCTCGCATTGAAGAAAGCGACTGTGTTCTGGTTTGCGTCAAAGCCTTCCAGGTGCTGGATGCCATCCATCTTATACAGCGTTATCTTCATCCAGATACCCCAGTAGTCTTGATGCACAACGGCATGGGTACAGCTGATGCTGTTCTTCAAACACTGGACACAAACCCTCTCGTACTTGCCACGACCTCCCACGGCGCTTTAAAGCTCTCTCCATCGGTATTACGACATACTGGCCTTGGGGAAACACGCCTAGGTGGTGCGAATGTCAGTGGAAAACAGTGTGACTTTCTTGCTGACGTTTTCAGCCATGCTCTACCCAGTGCTCAATGGGAAAAAGAAATTCAGACAGCGCTTTGGCGGAAACTGGCCGTCAATTGTATGATCAATCCTATGACTGCACTGCGTCAGTGTCAGAATGGCGAGTTGCTTTCTGATAACTTGCGAGAGCAGCTAAACACATTAAGTGAAGAGATCGCTTTGGTCATGCAAGCCGAAGGATTGAACATCGCATCGGGTGACGTCTTACAACACGCATTACAGGTCGCGAAAGCCACCGCAGAAAACCACTCTTCGATGAACCGGGACGTGCACTTCAAACGTCACTCGGAAATAGACTTTATTACCGGCTACCTTATCAGCCGAGCAGAATCACACGATATAGCGGTACCGGAAAACCGGGCGCTGTATCAAGCCATCAAGAATTTGGAGCAATCCTATGACCACGCCTAGCGTATTGGTGTGCCTAGCCCAAGGCACAGAAGAAATGGAAGCCGTCACTGTTATTGACGTTATGGTACGTGCTGGATTTAACGTCACCACTGCAAGTGCTGCAGAAAATGGTGAGCTCACTTTGACGTGTTCACGTGGTGTAAAACTGACAGCAGACATTCCACTGGTCAAAGTTGCCGATGAAGAGTTTGACTGCATTGTTGTGCCGGGCGGCGTCGAAGGCGCTAGAGGCTTGGGAGAAAGTGCATTGGTTGTTGAAATGATTAAGCAGCAGCAGTGTGACCAGAAATGGGTAGCGGCAATCTGTGCGGCGCCTGCTTTGGTGATTGAGAAGAATCAGCTGTTCCCAGACGCCTATAAAACCTGCCACCCAGCATTTATAGACCATATTCCGGCAGATAAGCAGAACAGCCGTCGGGTCTTCACTGATCACGACCACAAACTGATCACCAGCCAAGGTCCGGGCACTGCGTTGGAGTTTGCTATTGAGATTGTTTACTTGCTGGCAGGCAAAGACAAAGCCCGAGAAGTCGTAGAACCAATGGTGATTATTCCTAACCTCCATTACGAAAAGAAGTTCGCATAATACTGCACCTTCAGGTTGTTTGGATAAACCACAAAAAAACCGACCTCGAAAGGTCGGTTTTTGTTTCTAAGTCTTGTCGCTGCACTTTCTCGGTTCAGCCTTACGGACGGTATACCTTCACGTTCGCATAGCCATTTTCCTGAAGGTAGAGAGCCTGCAGCCTGCTCATCACGCCGCGATCACAGTAGAGCAGATAAGTTTTACTCTGATCCAGATCGCCGAACTTGGTCGCCAGTCTGAAGAATGGAATGTGAACCACTTCCGCACCATCAATTTCCAGTGGTTTCTCATCTTCTTCTTCAGGGCTACGGATATCCAGCACCACGGCACCGTTAGCAATTTCGTCCACCAGTTCAACGTCTGGTGCTTTTTCTTTACTCTGCTTGCCGATATCTCGGATATCAATGATTCGCGCGTCGTAAACCACTTTATCCAGAATGCTGAAATCAAAGTTCGCTTCTTCTGCTTCTAACTTCGCTTTTTCCGCTTTGATGGTCGGTTTACGCGAAATCACGCCGCAGTATTCCGGCATAGTTTTCGCAAAATCTTCGGTGCCGATATCGCGCGCAAGATTGATGATGTCTTCTTTGTCCCAGTTGATCAAAGGACGCAGGATTAAGGTGTCAGATACGTTATCGATCATGCGGAGGTTGGTCAGCGTCTGGCTTGATACCTGACCCAGTGCTTCACCCGTGATCAATGCCTGAATACCATATTTCTCTGCGACCATTGATGCTGCGCGCATGAACATACGCTTCAATATCACACCCATTTGACCGTCATCCACTTTTTCTAGGATTTCAGCGACAACAGGTTCGAAGTCGATAGAGACAAACTTCACCTTGGCAGAAGAACCAAATTTCTCCCAAAGATAGTGCGCAGTCTGCTGAACACCAATCTCATGCGCCGCACCACCAAGATTGAAGAAACAGTAATGCACCTTACTACCGCGTTTGATGTGCAGATAACTGGAAACACCAGAATCGAAACCGCCTGAAATCAGACTCAGCACATCTTCCTGTGTGCCCAGAGGGAAACCACCCAGACCTTTGAAACGCTCACGAACCACATTAACGTTTTCTTTGTCTACTTCCAGGTGCACGACGATGTCAGGCTTTTTCAGCTGAACACGGGCTGATTCAACATCTTGGTTCAAACCACCACCGACGTAACGCTCTACATCTATGGAAGTGAAGTCATGATTGCCACGACGTTTGGCACGCACACAGAAAGACTTGCCTTCCAACTGATGTGCTACCGTCGCTGAAACGATTTCATAGATGTTGTGCAAATCAGTAAATGGCGTTTGCTCAACTTCCAGCACATGGTGAATACCCGGCGTGTTGGTCAATACACTCAGTGCAATATCACGCTCAGCCGCGTCTTTTAGCGAAACCTCAATATGATCACGACGGTTGAACACCGACATAGCGTCTGACTTTCGCTTAAGAATATTTCGGATGTTAGTTTCCAGAATTTTCGTGAAGCGTTTCCGTACAGATTCACTTTTGACCATCACCTCAGGGTGAATTTTGACGATAAATTTCATAACAGGTTTCGCTACGGCTTTAACAAAGGCGCGGATTATACCTCAAGCATAACGTATTCGAAATAACCACACAGAAGTGAGAACAAAAAAGGCAGCGCCATTGCACTGCCTTCTGTAAGGGCTTCAAACCATCAGTTTTCCTGAATAGGTTGAACTGGAGCACTGGTAGAAATCTCGTCAGATTCCTTAGGTTTACCCTGCATAATCGCAATTTCAACGCGGCGGTTTTGAGCGCGACCTTCCGGCGTATCATTCGGTACGCGCGGTGAAGAACCCGCCAAGCCTTCAACCCGCATTCTCATTGGGTCGAAGCCATCGACTTTTTCCATCTCCTGAGCGACGGACACCGCTCGTTGTGCAGACAGATCCCAGTTTGAACGATACAGTTCGGAATCGAGAGGGGAATTGTCGGTGTGGCCGGAAACACGAACCACCCCTGGTACGTCCTTCACCAAATCAGCGATCTGGCGTACCAGAGGCCGGAATTTAGGCTGAAGAAAAGCAGAGCCTGCTGGGAATGCACCGTTTTCGCGAATACGTATAATCAGTTGCTGACCAAGGTTTTCCACCTCAACAGCGCCCTCTTCCACTTCACGTTCAAGCGCCTGCACGACCATTTGGGCAGTGCTCGACATTTGTTCGGTGTTCTGCTCTTGCTCCTGCATGGAAGCTTCGCTTGCCGTCGAGCCCCCATCCAATTTTGCTGAATCTCGCTGGGAGCCACCTGCACGATCGGATTCGCCCTCTTGGAAATCGAGGGTACGCTGCGTCATATCGATAGTTTGCTGCATGATGACTTCAATCGGCGTTGGCTCAGGACGACCCGGACGGAACTCCTGCGCGATCACACTGGTCCCTTTCGGAATGTCTTTGACTTCCAGAAGGTTCTGTACACCAAAAGCGAATTTCATCGAGCCTGCGATCTGCTTGAACTTCAACACATCCATTTCCGAGAACGAAAGCAGGAGTACGAAGAAACACATCAGCAGTGACATCAAGTCAGCGAAAGTCCCCATCCAAGCGGGTAGCCCGGGGGGGGGACATTTGCATTCATCATCCATACCCGACTCCTTATCCGTCTACGTCAACAGTACGTTTCTTCTCGTTGAGGTAGTTTTTCAGGTAGCCGTCAATAACACGCGGGTTCTGACCATCCTGTATTGCCAACAAACCGTCCATGATTAGACGACGGTTCATTTTCTCCTGGTCTTTACGCAGGCGAAGCTTTGCCGCAATAGGAATCGCGATCATGTTCGCGAGCATGGCGCCGTAGAGTGTTGTCAAAAGTGCTACCGCCATCGCAGGACCGATCGCCTTTGGGTCATCCATGTTTGAAAGCATGGCTACCAGACCGATCAGCGTACCGATCATCCCCATCGCCGGGGCAACGTCCGCAAGTGCGCTGTAGAACTGCGCGCCACTGTCGTGTCGTTCATCGGTCATGACAATGTCTTTTTGGAGCGTCATTTTCACGACTTCAGCATCATGGCCATCTACCAGCATATCGACGCCTTTTTTCATGAAGGAATTGGTCACTTCCATCTCTTCAAGTGCCAGGAAGCCACCTTTACGCGCCGCATCCGCCATCTCTACGATTTTGGCAATGAGGTCTTCCGGATCATCGGCTTTAAACATGAAAGCCTTGCCTGCGATTTTAAATGCGCCGAAGAACTGACCCATGGTGTAGTTCATCAATACAACAAACAAGCTGCCGCCGAAAACGATCAGAGTAGATGGAACGTCTACGAACATACTGATGGTGCCACCAAGCAACATCGCCATGACGATGAAGGCAAAGGCGCCCAAAATACCTAGAAGTGTCGCCAGATCCACGGAACGATCCCCTTAAATTTTTTACTAGCCAGAAAGAGTAGTGACGTATCCCCAAGCAACCTGAATCAGCAGGTTATTAAACCGCTTGAGTATGACTGAATTCGCTGTCTGCCCTTCCGTTAACGGCAGATGTAGCGATAGATTTAGCGCGTACTTTAAATTTTATACCCTTCTCATCTCAAGATGCAGATTTTCCTCTCAAGATTAAGCTCAATGTCCGATTTCGTGAATCAGAGTTGAGCCCACTATTGGCTGACAGAATATTGCCGCCGCCCAATAAATAGGCAAAAATCAGGCCTAAATCGTCGCTAACCCCTGAAAATCTCCGCGGCAGCGCAGATTTTTACTCAAGCGTTTGACCCCTAACAGGCGCTGGGTTAACTTCTCCGCCATTCTGATAGTTCTGGATTTATCATGGCTGCTAAGAAACCTGAGAACATGACCTTTGAAGAGACCCTCAAAGAGTTAGACACGATTGTTAATGGCCTTGAAAGTGGTGATTTGCCGCTGGATGCGGCGCTAAAACAATTTGAACGCGGGATCTCTCTGGCTCGTCAGGGACAAAAAACGCTCTCTGATGCCGAGCAACGCGTCGAGATCCTGCTCGCGCAAGATGACAACGCCCCTTTGGAAAATTTTGAAGACACGCGCGATGAGTGATACCGCTTTAACGTCCACCCTCATTCATTACCAAAACCGCAGCAATGCGCAGCTCTCCCACTGGCTCGACAGTTTGGGGAATGACGACCAGCCTCTGATTCAAGCAATGAAGCATGGCGCTTTGCTGGGTGGTAAACGCGTTCGTCCTTACCTGACATACGTGACAGGTAAGCTGTTTGGCGTTTCTGAAGAAGCGCTGGATACTCCCGCTGCCGCCATAGAGTGTATTCACGCTTATTCCCTTATCCACGACGATTTACCGGCAATGGATGATGACGCTTTGCGTCGAGGTCAACCAACCTGCCACGTCGCCTTTGATGAGGCCAGTGCCATTCTTGCGGGCGACGCTCTGCAAACATTGGCTTTTACCATTCTCGCAGAAGGTGATCTTTCGTCAGAAGGTGACGCGTACCGTATCCAGATGGTCAAAGAACTGGCAGCTGCATCTGGTGCAGCGGGCATGTGTCTTGGTCAGGCGCTGGATCTTGCAGCGGAAGGAAAGAAAGTCGATCTCGAAGCACTCGAAACGATTCACCGCAATAAAACAGGTGCTCTTATCCGTTGCGCGGTCCGCCTGGGTGCATTGGCGGCAGGCGAGAAAGGCGTAACATATCTTTCACAACTGGATACATTTTCCAACGCCATCGGCCTTGCGTTTCAGGTGCAGGATGACATTCTAGACATCATCAGCGACACCGAAACCCTTGGAAAACCACAAGGTTCCGATCTCGAAGCGGAAAAAAGCACCTACCCGGCCTTGCTGGGATTGGAGGGCGCACAGCAGAAAGCTGAGCTTCTTTACCAAGAAGCACTACAAGCCCTGCAAGCGATCCCCTACAATACAGAGCAATTGGAACTGTTCGCCCGGTATATCATCGAGCGCAAGAATTAAAACAAATAGCGCCATAAAACGAATATATGACTCTCGATATTTCTAAATACCCAACGCTCGCACTGGCAGACATGCCTGACGAACTCAGAACGCTACCACGCGACGTTCTGCCGAAGCTGTGCGACGAGCTAAGAACATATCTGCTCAACTCCGTGAGCCATTCAAGCGGCCACTTTGCATCTGGCCTTGGTGCCATTGAGCTAACCGTGGCGCTTCACTATGTTTACAACACCCCATTTGATCATCTGATCTGGGATGTTGGCCATCAGGCATACCCTCACAAGATCCTGACCGGTCGCCGTGAGCGCCTGACGACTATCCGCCAAAAAGACGGGCTTCACCCTTTCCCCTGGCGTGAAGAAAGCGAATATGACGTGCTTTCTGTCGGCCATAGTTCCACTTCCATCAGTGCCGCTTTGGGGCTTGCGATTGCCGCCGCCAAAGAAGGTCGTGATCGCAAAGTAGTCTCTGTGATTGGTGACGGCGCAATCACCGCAGGCATGGCTTTTGAAGCCATGAACCATGCAGGTGATGTTCATGCCGATATGCTGGTGATTCTGAATGACAACGAAATGTCGATTTCAGAAAATGTCGGTGCGCTCAATAACCACCTGGCTCAACTGCTTTCGGGCAATTTCTACACCTCCATCCGTGAAGGCGGCAAGAAAGTGCTGTCCGGCGCACCACCGATTAAAGAGCTGGTTCGCCGCGCGGAAGAGCACCTGAAAGGCATGGTGGTACCGGGCACTCTGTTTGAAGAGCTGGGTTTTAACTATATTGGTCCTGTTGATGGCCATGATGTTGAAGAGCTGGTTAAAACCATCAAGAACATGCGAAACCTCAAAGGCCCGCAGTTCTTGCATGTCATGACTAAAAAAGGCAAAGGTTACGAGCCTGCGGAGAAAGATCCGATTGGCTATCACGCCGTGCCTAAGTTCAACCCGGCTGAAAATACTCTGCCAAAAGCCAAATCATCCGGCCCAACTTTCTCCAAAATCTTTGGTGATTGGTTGTGTGACATGGCGGCAGAGGACGAAAAGCTACTGGCGATCACCCCTGCCATGCGCGAAGGCTCAGGCATGGTTCGATTCTCCAAAGAATTCCCAGACCGCTACTTCGACGTCGCGATTGCTGAGCAGCATGCGGTTACCCTTGGTACCGGCATGGCGATTGGTGGCTACAACCCAGTGGTTGCGATTTACTCCACCTTCCTGCAACGCGGTTATGACCAACTGATCCACGATGTCGCTATCATGGACTTGCCTGTGATGTTCGCGATTGACCGTGGTGGATTGGTTGGTGCAGACGGTCAGACTCACCAAGGTGCATTCGATCTCAGCTTCATGCGCTGTATCCCGAACATGGTGATCATGGCGCCGAGTGACGAAAACGAGTGTCGCCAAATGCTGTACACCGGTCATCTTCATCAGGGCCCAAGTGCTGTTCGTTATCCTCGTGGCACAGGTTGCGGCGCGACCGTTGAAAAAGCCATGAGCGCATTGCCAATCGGTAAAGGTGTAGTTCGCCGTCAGGGCGAGAAAATTGCCATTCTGAACTTTGGCACCATGATGCCTTACGCACTGCAAGCGGCAGAAAACCTGAATGCTACCGTTGCAGATATGCGTTTCGTGAAGCCATTGGATGAAGCCCTTATCGACGAACTGGTCGCATCTCATGATGTGCTTGTCACGGTCGAAGAGAATGCGATTTCCGGCGGTGCCGGTTCTGGTGTGATTGAATACTTGATGAAGTCCCGCCAAATCAAGCCAGTACTGCAAATCGGCCTACCGGATAAGTTTATTCATCAAGGCACACAGCAAGAACTTCACGAAGAGTTGGAGATCGATGGCAAAGGCATTGAGGCCCAAATCCGACGTTATCTTGGCGAATAAATGCAAGGCCAAAGACTCTCGTTATTCTCATCAAAACGGCGCTTTCAGCGCCGTTTTCTTTTCTAAGTTTCACACCGCTCACATTCACCAACGAAAACACGCACCATCTCACATTTGAGACTACGCTTATTGGGTTGCTTAAAACTGTTATATCAATTGGTTAGTGTCATGGCGGTAAGGAAATGAAAAGAACCTATTTACTCATTCTCGGCTTTTGTCTGGGCTTTTTTATCTTTCCTGGTTCAGCGAGTGAAAACACACCCCGCGTTGCCTATCTGGTATCCGATGCGCGGATCCCTTTTTGGGACATTTTAAAGCGTGGCATAGTCCATCGTGGGGAGGAACTGGGTTTTGAGGTTGATGTTTACTCGGCGGAAAACAGCAAACAACAAGAACTGAAAAACACCATGAAAGCGCTGAAATCAGGGATTAGTGGGCTCATCATCTCCCCGACCAATTCCTCAAGTGCGGTGACTATTCTAAAACTCGCTAAAAAAGCCGGTGTTCCTGTGGTGATTGCTGATATTGGAGCCGATGATGGCGATTACATCAGTTACATCGCCTCGGATAACTTCACTGGTGCTTATGATTTGGGCTTGATCCTGTCTGAAGCATTCACCTCACGAGGCTGGCAAGACGCCACTGTTGGCATCATCTCAATTCCACAAAAACGCGAGAATGGCCGGGCAAGAACCCAAGGATTCCTCCGAGCCATCGACGAAAAAGGTTACCGGTCGGCGGGTCTCAAACAGCAAGTCGATTTCTCTTATCAAGAAACCTATGATCACGCGATTGCCCTTATCGAAGCCAATCCCGACCTTAAAGGGCTGTGGTTACAAGGTTCAGATCGCTATCAGGCAGCACTTGATGCCATCAGGGATGCAGGCAAGAAAGGCAAAATCCTATTGCTCTGCTTTGATGCTGAGCCAGAATTCCCCTCCATGCTTGAAAACAGAAAGTTGGTCGGTGCTGGTATGCAACAGCCTTTTTTAATGGGCGAGATGGCCATCTCCACCCTTCAAAAGCACCTGCAAGGAAAGCCGGTCAAGAAGACCATTTCTTTGCCTGTGTTAGCTGTGTCAGAAACCAACGTTGATTCTCTGATGCCGCAAATCAGGCGAAACGTTCTGGGGATGGAAGACAGTCGATGACGGGTAAACCTTCTCGTAAAGGTTCACTGTTTACTCACCTGGCGATCGCTATCTGTGTCGCCGTGATTGCTGTTTTCTCTTTATCCTCGGTGCTGGTTTATCTCGATCAGCGACGTGAAACCGTCACCTACATGGAAGAAAAGGTACAAGAAAGTACAGAGCGTCTCACCGAAACCATTGCCCCTTTTGTGGAATCCTACGCCCCGAATGAATACAGCAACCTCATTCGTGCTGAAGCCCGTCTTCATGACCTCTATGCGGTATTGGTGCATGACAGAGCAATGGCGAACGTTCTCGGCCAAACCGAATACGTTTATGGCTATATTCGCAATGAGAAAGGAGAGCTCGTTACCTACAACGACGATATTCCGCTGCACAGTAAGCTTTTAGAAAACACCATGTTTTCACGCTCTGCCTCCATTCTCACTAAAGAAGGAGAAATGCTTGGCAATATCGTGATCCACATGTCTGATGAGCAACTGAGAAAGAACCTGACGCAACAACTGCGGCAAACTGTTGCCTCCTCCATCGTTGCTGGTACGGTTCTCATCAGTCTTCTGCTGTACTTCTCTAACCGCTTTTTCGTCAAACCACTCGAAGACATCGCGGAGGCCATCAGCACCCGTGATATGAGTGGTATTCCCGTCGCGCATATTCCTGATTTCGCGAACAAAGAGCTCTCCTCCCTCAGCACCACCATGAACAATATGATAAGCCTCATCCGTCACTCCCATAACTCGCTGAGCCTGGAACATTCACGACTCCAAAACGTGATTGAAGGTACCCGGACGGGCACTTGGGAATGGGATGTGGTCAGCGGATATATTACCTATAACGGCGCATGGTCAGATATTTTGGGCTGGGATTTAGAGGCACTCAATGGGCCGCCAAATCAGGACTGGAAGCATTTTATCCACCCCGAAGACAAATCACTTTCTGAGCAACAACTCGCCAAGCTTTTTGCTCGGGAGCAAGACTATTACGACTGCGATATCCGCCTCAGGCATTTTTCAGGGCAATGGGTCCACGTATTGGCCAGAGGTAAAATTGTAGAATGGGATGAGCAAGGCCGCCCGCTCAAAGTGCTGGGAACCCATCAGGATATTACTGCCCATAAGAAAGCCGAAGAGAACCTGAAACTGGCCGCCAAAGTCTTCACCCATGCCAGAGAGGGTATCATCATAGCCGACAGCCAAACCCGAATTATTGAAGTGAACGAAGCGTTTTGCCGCATCACAGGTTATTCACTGGGCGAAGTGAAGGGTAAAAACCCGAGCGTTTTGCAATCGGGCAAGCAGGATGGAAAGTTCTACAAGGATATGTGGCGCTCACTTGAGAAAAAGGGGCACTGGAGTGGTGAAATTTGGAACCGACGCAAAGATGGCGAAAGGTATCCAGAACTTCTTACCATCAGCGCGGTGACAGATGAAATGGGGAACCCAATCAACTATGTCGCTGTCTTTTCTGACATCACAGCCTACAAGGAACACGAACACAAACTGGAGAAGATTGCGCATTTCGACCAGCTAACCGAACTGCCTAACCGTCTGCTTTTGGGGGACCGACTGAAACATGCCATGAAGCAGGCCAAGCGCCACAAGCAATTCATCGCTGTCATTTTCCTCGACCTTGATGGCTTCAAACCCGTCAATGATACCTATGGTCATGAAGTGGGAGACCTTTTACTTCAGCAACTCGCCATTCGGATGAAAAAAGTCCTCAGGGACAGCGACACCATCGCCCGGATTGGTGGTGATGAGTTTGTCGCCGTCTTAGCTGATCTACAGTCGCCAGAGTGCTGTCAGCCCCTGCTCCCCCGCCTCTTGGCCGCCACTTCAGAACCGATGGAGGTCAATGGCAACTTGGTTCAGGTATCGGCGAGCTTTGGTATCACCACCTATCCGCAGTCCGAGGATGTGAACTCAGACAAACTGTTGAGACAGGCTGACTACGCGATGTATCAGGCCAAGCTCAAAGGCAAACGGCGTTACCACTTCTTTGATGCTGATTTAGAGAAAAGCCTGAAAAGTCAGAACGAAAAACTCAGCCAGATCACCAATGCCATTGATAACGGCGAACTCTTGCTCCGATATCAACCCAAGGTAAACCTCCGAACCGGTGAGTTGATTGGCTTTGAAGCATTGATCCGTTGGCAGCACCCAAGCAAGGGCGAGCTCACTCCAATTGAGTTCATTCCTCAAATCGAGAACCTTGCCTTGATTATCGATGTCGGCAACTGGGTGATTGATACCGCTCTGGCAGAGTTGGTTTACTGGCAGGAAAACGGACTGAGTACCACGGTGAGCGTCAACCTCGCCCCTCACCATCTACTGCAAAAAGACTTCATCCATCACCTCCGTTTACGACTTGCCCGCTATCCTCAAATCAAGGCCGAGCAGTTAGAATTGGAGATCTTAGAGACCAGCGCATTTGAAGATTTTGAAGCCGTTTCTGAAGTCATTTGCCAGTGCCGGAAGCTCGGCGTCGCACTTGCAATTGATGACTTTGGTACAGGCTACGCCTCCCTTACCTATCTGAAACAGCTGCCCGCACAGACACTCAAAATAGACAGAAGTTTTATCCGGGATATGCTGATTGACCCTGATGATTTAGCCATTTTGGAAGGTGTGATATCACTGGCGAACACCTTCAACCGCCAAGTGCTGGCAGAAGGGGTGGAAACGAAAGAGCAGGCTCAGATGCTAGTCTGGCTGGGCTGCGATCTTGGGCAAGGGTTCGGCATTGCCAAACCTATGATCAGGGAAGAGGTTATTGGCTGGGTAGATAACTGGCACCCCGACCCAAGTTGGTGTGAAGTGCCAACATTGAACGACGCGCTCCGTCCTGCGGTTGAAACAATGGCTCAAAACCGCTCGCGAATTGAGCGGCTTCGTCAGTACCTCAACCATAGTGAGAGCGATTGATTCCAGTCGCGAAAAGCTTTCAATCCTGTCAGTTAAACAAGAAGGTATAACCTGCCCAAAGCGTTACCATCGACATCAGGCCAGCGACTACATCATCCAGCATAATGCCAAAGCCGCCATGAACTTGCTTATCCAGCCAGCTGATAGGCCAGGGTTTGACCATGTCAAAGAAACGGAAAATGATAAATCCAGCCAGCACAACCTGCCAATCAGTCACAGGGACAAGGAACATGGTGATCCAAAAGCCAACAAACTCATCCCAGACAATACTGCCATGATCGTGCACGCCCATATCATTGGAGGTACGTTCGCAAAGGTAAATCCCTACCAACGAACCCAACACAATAGCGATTGCCAATGCGATAGGAGACAAGCTCACAAGTAAATAATAAAACGGCACCGCAGCCAAGGTGCCCATGGTGCCAGGTACTATGGGAGAAAGGCCGGAGCCAAAGCCTGTTGCCAAAAGATGAACAGGATTGGAAAGACGAATTTTACTAATTGGATTATCCATACATCACTCGGAGAAATGATCCCAACCATTCAGGGACCAATCGACAGGTTTTCCCTGCCATTGCACGGTTATACCTTCACCATGGCGAACCTGACCGATACAGGTCACTGCGGTGTTGGTGTGTGCAAAAGCCGCATCCACCGCGCCACGATGGCTTTCAGGTACAGTAAAACAAAGCTCGTATTCTTCGCCACTGGTCAATGCGATTTTCCTTGCTGCTTCTTCACCGCCTGCAAACGCTACTAACTCTTCAGATACAGGAAGGGTTTCTGCATTAATAACAGCGGACACACCGCTGGCTTTCAGGATGTGCTTGAGATCCGCCACCAGACCATCAGAGATATCCAACGCAGACGAGGCAATTTCACGAAGAGCCTGTCCAGCCAGTACTCTTGGCTCAGAATAATAGTGGCGATTCAGCAGCGTGTTTTCGGTGTCATTCTTAGGCGCGTTGCCATTCAAGATAACGTCCAAACCTGCAGCACTGTCGCCAAGGTTCCCCGTCACATACAACCAGTCCCCGGCTTTCGCACTATCACGACGAATGGCTTTACCCGCAGGAACAAAACCTTGAAGCGTCATCGTAATACTCAGGGGACCTTTGGTCGTGTCACCACCCACCAATTGGACTTGATAATACTCAGCAAGCTTGTAAAAACCGTCACAGAAGGCTGCAAGCCAAGTTTCATTCGGTTCAGGGAGTGTCAAAGCAAGAGAACACCATGCCGGCATAGCGCCCATGGCAGCGAGATCGCTTAAGTTGGAAGCCAACGCTTTGTGCGCCACTTTTACGGGATCAGCATCAGGGAGAAAATGGGTTCCTGCCACCAGTGTATCGGTCGTGACGACCAGTTGACAGTTTTCCGGCACCGTGATGATAGCTGCATCATCCCCTATGCCTAAGTCCACATCGCGGCGCGTGACTGGCTGCGATTTAAAGTAACGGTTTATCAGGTCGAATTCGTTACCGGCCATCAGTCCTTTCCTAAGAAAAAGGCCAGCGTGGCTGGCCTTTGAAGTCTTAACTCGATATTACTTTTTACGCAGCGTCGGTACCGCTTTATCCAGCACACCGTTCACGAATTTGTGGCTGTCTTCCGCGCCAAAACGCTTCGCCAGCTCAATCGCTTCGTTAATAACTACTTTGTAAGGAACGTCTTCGCGTTTGCACAGTTCATACATAGCCAGACGAAGAAGTGCGTGTTCCATTTCGTCCAGATCCTGGATTGGACGAGACAGGTAAGGACGCATTTTGCTGTCCATTTCCTGATAATTCAGAACAACACCTGCCAGTAGATCACGGAAGTAATCTACGTCAGTTTCTGGTTGGCGCAGACGTGGTTCTTCCGCCTGATGCTCTTCTTCTTCATAGTTGTCTGCCGCAAGGAATTGAGCTTCGATATCAGCTACGTTGCCTTGCGTTAGTTGCCATGAGTAGATTGCTTGTAGTGCAAAATGGCGCGCGTTGCGCCGTGCGGCTGGTTTCACAGTAACCCCCGATTAGGATTCGATTTGGGACAGTACGTTTACCATTTCAAGCGCGCTTAGTGCAGCCTCTGCCCCTTTATTACCAGCCTTGGTACCCGCGCGTTCGATGGCTTGTTCAATGGTGTCTACGGTCAGCACGCCGAATGCAACAGGAGTATCAAACTCAAGCGCAACCTGTGCCAGACCTTTGTTACATTCTCCGGCCACATAGTCAAAGTGTGGCGTACCGCCTCGGATCACTGATCCCAGCGCGATAATAGCGTCGTAACGGCCGCTTTTTGCAACACGTTGCGCCACCAACGGCAACTCGTAAGCGCCTGGGCAACGTACTACAGTAATATTGTCTTCACTTACTTGGCCCTGACGCTTCAGCGCATCAATAGCACCATCCAGCAGGCTTTCGTTAATAAAGCTGTTGAAACGGGAGATAACGATAGCAACTTGAGCATTTGGTGCTGCGAATGCACCTTCGATTACCTTCATGGGCCTTCCTATGACTTATTTATCCGGATTGAGAAACCGCGGGATTCTATCACACTTTTCTGCAAAGCCGCCAGCGCTTATGCCGCTTGGGAATTTGCATCGAATCCAGCCTGTTTCGGAATAAAAAAACGCAGCTTGAGCTGCGTTTTCTTTATCAGCGTCGTTTCAGTTTAGTCGACGACATACTCGACGACTTTCAGACCAAAGCCTGAAAGTGCGTGGTAACGTTTATTGGTTGAAGACAACAAACGCATGTCCGTCACACCCAAATCCGCCAGAATTTGCGAGCCTACACCAACACGGCGACTGGTACCCTGCCATTTGGCCGCTGCCGGTTTCTCGCCTTTGTCCTGCGCTTCAAAAGTACGTACTTTGTTAATGATGGACTGAGAAGACTCTTCTTTGCCCAGAATCACCAATACACCACCATCAGCATTGATACGTTTCATCGCATCACTCAATGACCAGCTACGCTCGGCTGAACGATCAGAATGCAGCAAGTCGGTAAAGGTGTCTTGGAGGTGCACGCGTACCAGCGTTGGCTGATTGCTCACTTCTCCTTTACGCAGGGCATAGTGCACCTGGCTGTCGATGGTGTCACGGTAAGTGATCAGATCAAACTCACCATATTCCGTCGGCAGCTTACACTCTGCCACGCGCTCAATGGTGGTTTCGTTGTTGTTACGGTATTCAATCAGATCAGCGATGGTACCTAGCTTGATGCCATGCTTCTCGCCGAACTTTTCCAGATCCGGACGACGCGCCATGGTGCCGTCTTCGTTAAGGATCTCAACAATCACACCTGCAGGAGAGTAACCCGCAAGGCGCGCCAAATCACAACCTGCTTCTGTGTGACCCGCTCGGGTCAGCACACCACCATCCTGAGCCATCAACGGGAAAATATGTCCTGGCTGAACCAAGTCAGCGGCAACTGCATTGGGTGCAACGGCTGCTTCCACTGTTCGCGCACGATCGGCGGCAGAAATACCCGTTGTTACCCCCTCTGCCGCTTCAATCGAAACAGTGAAGGCCGTAGAGAACTGCGCGTTGTTATCGCTGACCATCAGCGGTAAACCAAGGCGTTGGCAACGATCTTTAGTCATGGTGAGACAAATCAGACCACGGCCATATGTCGCCATAAAGTTGATGGCTTCCGGCGTAATTTTTTCTGCTGCAATGATGAGGTCGCCTTCGTTTTCGCGATCTTCATCGTCCATCAGGATAACCATTCTGCCCTGACGGATGTCTTCAATAATCTCTGCTGCGCTGCTGATTGGCATGGTTCTGTCCCTGTTCTTACCGGCAATCCGGTTCTGTTATCTCAAAAAGCCCGACTCAGCGAGCTTTGCCATGGTCAAACCGCCAGCACCACTTTGCTGTGCAGCACGGTCGCCCATCATTAATCGTTCAAGGTAGCGGGCAATCACGTCTACTTCGATGTTGGCTTGGTATCCGACAGTGAAATCTTCGATCGTAGTTTCCAGAGCGGTATGCGGAACGATGGTGAGTTTGAATCGATTGCCATCCACTGCATTGATCGTCAGACTGATACCATCAATCGTGACCGAGCCTTTCTCGGCCAGGTATTTGGCGAACTCTGCAGGTGCTTCGAGCCAAAACTCGATCGCACGCCCCGTTTGGGTGCGTGAAACCACCGTCGCCACACTGTCGACATGACCAGAAACCATGTGGCCACCAAATCGTGTTGTTGGCAGCATGGCTTTTTCCAGATTCACTTTCTGGCCCGCTTTGTAAGTTGCAAACGCGGTACGGTTAAGTGTTTCACCCGATAGGTCCGCCACATAACCCTTTCCGGTCAATTCGACCACGGTCAGACAAACACCATTGGTAGCGATGCTGTCGCCCAGTTTCACGTCAGCCAGATCCAGCTTGCCACTTTCCACGGTCAGCGAAATATCACCGCCTTTAGGGGTAATTTTCTGGATATGGCCAACCGCTTCGATAATTCCTGTAAACATATTGATTCGCTTTGATTGTTACTCTGGCTGTGGTTTTTGCATGCGAAGACGCACATCATTGCCGATACGGGTCACGTCAGTCAGTTCGAAGGCTGGCACTTGAGTCATACAGGTCATGCCGTGCAAGTTCACCAAAGCACGACTGTCGCTTCCCATCAGTTTAGGGGCCTGATAGATAATCAGCTCATCCACCAAGCCAGCCTTCAGTAGACTGCCGGCCAGAGTGGCGCCCGCTTCCACCCAGATATGATTGATGCCATAAGATGCCAAGGCACGCAAAGAGCTATTAAGATCAAGCTGTCCCGCTTCTTTAGCGACGGTAAGCAGTTTTACCGTGTCATTATCTGAATCCGCTTGAGAAGCCGTTACGATGATAACTTCCCCGTCCAATGAGAAAAGGTGCGCATCATCTTTCACCTTTCTTTGGGTGTCGAGGATCACGCGGACCGGCTGACGCAAATTGTCTTGCGCATACTGCGCTTTCACTGCATCGGGCAGTTGTTCCCAACGCACGTTAAGAGAGGGATTGTCGTCCAATACCGTCTGACTGGTTGAGAGAATGGCACCCGCTTGAGCGCGAAACACCTGCACATCGGCGCGGGCTTCATCCCCGGTGATCCATTTACTCTGACCATTTGCCAGCGCCGTGCGACCGTCAAGACTGGAGGCAAGCTTTAACTGTACAAACGGCAAACCGGTTTTCATCACTTTGATAAAACCGGGATTCAGTGCTTCAGCTTGTGCCTGCATTAAACCTACATCAACCTGAATACCCGCATCACGCATACGCTGTATACCGCGCCCTGCCACTTTTGGGTTTGGATCGACCATGGCACAAACGACACGGCTAACACCCGCAGCAATCAATGCATCAGCACAAGGAGGCGTGCGTCCATAATGGGAGCATGGCTCAAGGGTGACGTAAGCGGTAGCACCTTTAGCGTTGTCACCCGCCGCGCGAAGCGCGTGCACTTCTGCGTGCAGTTCACCGGCACGGAAGTGAAAACCTTCGCCGACAATGTCATCACCCTGAGTGATGACACAACCAACATTAGGGTTAGGCGCGGTGGTATAGATGCCGCGTTTTGCCAGTTCGATGGCTCGCAGCATCATTTGAGAATCAAAAATTGAAAACATGTATCCGCTTATTTTTCCAGGCGGGCGATTTCTTCACCGAAGTCTCGGATATCTTCAAAGCTGTGGTACACAGACGCAAAGCGAATGTAAGCGACTTTATCGAGTTCTTTCAGTGCATCCATCACCAAATTGCCCACCAGCGTCGAAGACACTTCACGCTCGCCCGTTGCGCGAATCGTTGATTTGATGGTGTTAATAGACTTTTCGATATCGTCCGTGCTCACCGGGCGCTTTTCAAGAGCTCGCTGAATACCGCCACGCAATTTATCTTCGTTAAATGGCTCTCGGTTGCCATTGGTCTTGATGATACGCGGCATCACCAGCTCTGCAGTTTCAAACGTAGTATAACGTTCGTTACACGCCAAACACTGGCGACGACGACGCACCTGATGGCCGTCTGCGACCAGTCGTGAATCAATGACCTTGGTGTCATTCGCACCACAAAATGGACAGTGCATCTCGCCTCCTTAAACAATTGGTGAACAGTGTAACCGATTTGCAGACCTGAGAAAGCGCGAAAGTGGTGAAAACAGGCACAAAAAAAGCACCCGAAGGTGCTTTTTTCAATCAGATAACGGCTTATGCGTAAACTGGCAGACGTTTACAGATTTCCAGTACTTTCGCTTTCGTCGCTTCAATCACTTCTTGGCTTTCGATGTTATCCAGAACATCACACATCCAGTTAGCCAATTCTTTCGCGTCATCTTGCGTGAAACCACGACGGGTGATCGCTGGAGAACCAACACGGATACCAGAAGTCACGAATGGGCTACGTGGGTCGTTAGGAACACTGTTTTTGTTCACAGTGATGTTCGCTGCACCCAGTGCTGCGTCCGCTTCTTTACCCGTGATGTTCTTGTCGATCAGGTCAACCAGGAACAGGTGGTTTTCAGTACCGTTAGATACCACTTTGTAGCCACGCTCTTGGAACTGCGCAACCATCGCTTTAGCATTGTCTACTACGCGCTGCTGGTATGCTTTGAACTCTGGTTCCATCGCTTCTTTGAACGCAACAGCTTTTGCAGCGATAACGTGCATCAGAGGGCCACCCTGACCACCAGGGAATACTGCTGAGTTCAGCTTCTTGTACATGTCTTCGCCTGCGTTAGACAGGATCAGACCGCCACGAGGACCCGCCAGCGTTTTGTGCGTGGTTGTGGTAACGATGTGTGCGTGCGGAATTGGCGTTGGGTATACTCCCGCCGCAATCAGGCCAGCAACGTGCGCCATATCAACGAACAGGTAAGCACCTGCTTTGTCAGCGATTTCGCGCATGCGCGCCCAGTCAACGATTTGCGAGTACGCAGAGAAACCACCGATGATCATCTTAGGCTTGTGCTCAAGCGCCAGCGCTTCCATTTCGTCGTAGTTGATTTGGCCAGCTTCGTCGATACCGTAAGGGATCACGTTGTAGTGCTTACCAGAGAAGTTAACTGGTGAACCGTGAGTCAGGTGACCACCATGAGCCAGGCTCATGCCCAGAACGGTGTCGCCTGGGTTCAGCAGCGCCATGTAAACCGCGCTGTTTGCCTGAGAACCGGAGTGTGGCTGAACGTTCGCATACTCTGCACCGAACAGTTCACATGCGCGGTCGATTGCCAGCGCTTCAGCTTTGTCTACGTACTCACAACCGCCGTAGTAGCGCTTGCCTGGGTAGCCTTCCGCATATTTGTTAGTCAGTTGGGAACCTTGCGCTTCCATAACGCGAGGGCTGGTGTAGTTCTCTGACGCGATGAGCTCGATGTGCTCTTCCTGACGTGCAGTTTCTTCCTGGATCGCGGCAAACAGCTCCGCATCGTAATCAGCGATGTTCATGTCACGCTTTAGCATCTGTATCTCCTGACTCAGATAGTTCCCTGGGTACCAAGTTGACCGGATAACTCGCTTAGGCAAATCATCGGGTCAACCTGGTTTGGGTTGATTTACACCAAATTAAAAACGTCAGTATCCATGCGGACGCAAACGTTTTCGTCATTGCATTCCTATTGGCTGCGATTCTACAAAATTTGTTGCGCAACAGGTAGTAGGAATCACATTTTTTTTGCCTGCCTGAACATGGTCTTTTCTCATTCCAATCATGAATTGAATTCACATTGACCAATGTCACAGACTGTAAACCACAAATCTTTACACCTCGTAAGCTGCTGCTGACACAAGCGCTTACGCGAGTTTACCCCGACTCTTTCCTCCCTTATGCAATCTCATTAAGATGCCCTGCTTTTCATCTATTTACTGTGAAAGCAACACCGCGGAATGATTCCAGAGAGAATCAAACATCCCGGATTTTTGTGAGTACATTCTTGCGTCGTGAATCCCTTTAAAAACGACACATTTTTAGGAGTTATTGCGTTGAGTTATCAGCCCAAACATTCACAGTTTGAAGACATGATTGCGGTCCTGTCCGGTGCGTTCATTGTAGCGCAGGGTGTTTATTTCCTGCAGCAGGCAGGTTTGCTTACTGGCGGTACCACAGGTCTGGCACTTTTGATCACCCAGTTTACCGACCTCTCATTCGGTACCATTTACTTTCTGATGAACGTGCCTTTCTATATTATGGGATGGCAGCGTTTTGGTACCCAGTTTGCCCTTCGTAGTGTCTTTGCAGGTGGCATGGTGTCGTTAATCGTCGACCACATCTCACACGTATTTACCATTGGCTGGCTACAACCCCTGTATTGCGGTTTGATTGGCGGTCTTCTAATGGGTGTGGGCATGTTGATGATTTTCCGCCATAACGCCAGTCTCGGGGGCTTCAATGTGCTGGCACTATACTGTCAGGACAAGTTCGGCGTTCGTGCGGGCAATGTACAGATGGCAATTGATATTGCCATCCTACTGGCTTCATTTTTCTTCGTTTCGCCATGGCTGCTAGGGTGTTCTGTTGTTGGCGCTTTTGTTCTGAACCTGGTGCTGACCATGAACCATAGACCAGACCGCTACGTCGTCTGTTATTAAGCGGACTCCGTCACAAATCAGAAAGCCCCGTCGTTGGTAAGACTTCGGGGCTTTTCTTTTAATACATCTAATAAATTCAAGAATATAAAATCTGACTTTTTGGACAGCCACTGACATCGTTTTGTCATTGAAACATCACAGAGCCGAAAGCAGTGCTAAAAACAATATCTTTAATAACAACGCAGTGGACATATAAAATGAAAACAACATTTACCCTTTCCCTTCTCACTACTTGCCTTATCGCCAATACAGCTATTGCCAAGGCACCTCAGCAGGATGATGTTTGGTATACAGACGCTAAAGCAGCCATTGAGCAAGCCAAAAAAAACAAACCCATTCTTGGTAAAGCTAAAAATATCATTGTGTTTATTGGTGATGGTATGAGTGTTGGCACCATTACAGCAGGACGTATCTACGCCGGGCAACAACAGGGACAAAGCGGCGAAGAATATCGGCTCGCCATGGAAACCCTGCCAAATGTTGCGCTTTCCAAAACCTATAATACAGATATGCAAACCCCAGATTCAGCCGGTACTGCTACCGCCATTGTCACTGGTGTTAAAACCAAAGCAGGGATCGTCAATGTGAACGACAATGTCCGTCGCGGATTTTGTGATACGGTCGCAGGTAATGAGGTCGCTTCAATCTTTGAGCTCGCTGCAGATAAAGGCAAAGCTGTAGGGGTTGTTTCCACAGCTCGCATTACTCACGCCACACCAGCGACAGCCTATGCACACAGTCCCGATCGCAATTGGGAAAACGACGCCAAAGTCCCCAATATTGCCAAAGAACAAGGTTGCAAAGACATTGCTTCACAGCTGATTGAGTTTGAACATGGGGATGGATTTAAAGTTGCCATGGGCGGAGGCCGCCGTGAATTTATTCCAAGCGATGCCAAAGATCCTGAATATCCAGATAAAGGCGGTAAACGAAAAGATGGCCGTAACCTGATAGAGGAGTGGCAGGCCAAGTATAGTGATGGCCAGTTCGTTTATGACTTCGATGGTTTTGACAAAATCAAAGTGGACGAAAATACCCGTGTTTTGGGCTTGTTCGAACCAAGCCACATGCAATACGAAGCTGACCGCAAGGCTGAAAACAAAGAGCCTTCCCTTGCCCAGATGACAGACAAAGCCATCGACATTCTGAGTAAAGACAAAGACGGCTATGTTCTGATGGTAGAAGCTGGTCGTATTGACCACGGTCACCATGCCGGCAACGCAGCCCGTGCGTTAGAAGATACCAGTGCCTATGATGCAGCAATAAAAGTTGCGATGGAAAAAACTGATCCGCAAAACACACTGATCATTGTTACTGCAGACCATGCTCACACTATGATAATGAACGGCTACGCAGAACGCGGAAACCCCATCCTCGGCTTGTCCAAGCAGAAAGGAAAATTCAACAAGGATGTGGACGGCAATACCTACACCACCATTGTTTACGGCAATGGTCCGGGTGCTGTCACTGAGTCACCGCGCCCAAGCGTCTCTCAGGAGCAAGCGCTGCAGCTGGATTACCTGCAACAGTCTCTGGTTGGACTGGGCTCAGAAACCCACTCAGGTGAAGACGTGGCGATTTTTGCTCGAGGCCCACAGGCCTGGTTATTCCAAGGTGCCGTTGAGCAAAACTATATCTTCCATGTGATTGATGAAGCGGCAGAGTTGACCAAATAATGACCTAAACGAATAAGACCGCCTAACGGCGGTCTTAAATTTGGAAAATTCTGAGGCTCAAATCGCTTCTTCGTCTTCTTCACCAGTACGGATACGCACGACGCGCTCTACGTCAGTGACGAAAATCTTACCATCACCGATCTTGCCGGTTTGTGCTGTTTGCACAATGGTCTCAACGCACTGGTCTGCGGCATCAGCAGCCACGACGATTTCCAATTTAACTTTAGGCAGGAAGTCCACCATGTACTCCGCACCGCGGTACAACTCGGTGTGACCTTTTTGGCGGCCGAAACCTTTGACTTCCGAAACCGTCATACCGGTAATGCCGACTTCCGCCAGTGCTTCGCGCACGTCGTCAAGCTTAAACGGCTTGATAATCGCTTCAATTTTTTTCATGTCTCATTCCCTTAAATTCTGCGTTGCGCAACATCACTAATTGTAACCCTACACTGTTCCGTTGGCGCGGTTTTCCTTAACAATTTCCTGTATTAAACCAGAGACTTCTTCCATGTCGTGGTTTTGGTCTCGCCACACGCAAAGGGTGGCTCATAGCCGGAGTTGGTCAACAGTGCCTGCATAGGTTTACGTCCGATCACCGCACCACAGTCCACTTTTAACTCACATGCTACCGTTGCTGCGTAAGCTTCCAATGCATTTAGCAAGTTTTTACCAATGCCTTGAAGGCGGCTCGCCTGATCGACTTCAAGCAGGGTTAAGGTCGCATCTTCCACCATGATACCGTTATGGCGTTTTTCATGTTGAAGTACAGCCACAGCAACAGGTTCACCCTCTTTTTCGGCAACCAACATAGGGAGCTCTTTCGTCGATTCAGGATCGTTCAGTTTTGCCAACGAGGGAAAACGGCACTGCAGGGATTCCGGCACCTGTCCGGATGGAATAAGCGTAAAGCTGATTGCACTGTCCATTGCATTTCTCTCCATAAAATTGCCGGAACACTTTACCCTTTCGCCGATACCGGATGCAATCGGATAAAAAAACCGCCACCAGAAGGTAGCGGCTTGTGTCACAAGTTTGGCGTTTAAAACGTACTGAGTTAACCCAGCTTGACGCGCGCGTTACGGAACATACGCATCCAAGGGCTATCTTCACCCCAGTTGTCTGGGTGCCATGAGTTCGCCACAGTGCGGAATACACGCTCTGGGTGCGGCATCATGATAGTCACGCGACCGTCGCGGGTGGTGAGGCCAGTGATACCGTTAGGTGAACCGTTCGGGTTCGCCGGATAATCCTGAGTCACCTTGCCAAAGTTATCCAGGTAACGCAGTGCAACCGTGCCTGATTGCTCAATCGCAGCCAGATGCTCTGCATCACGCACTTCCACACGGCCTTCGCCATGAGAAACCGCGATAGGCATGTGAGAGCCCGCCATACCGCTCAGGAACAAAGATGGGTTTTCCTGAACCTGAACGAGGCTAAAGCGTGCTTCAAAGCGCTCAGATTCGTTGCGGACGAAACGCGGCCACAAATCAGCACCTGGGATCAAGTCGTGCAGGTTAGACAGCATCTGACAGCCGTTACACACACCCAGAGCGAACGAGTCACCACGGTGGAAGAAACGCTCGAACTGGTCACGCGCCTGATCGTTGAACAGGATAGATTTCGCCCAACCCTCACCTGCACCCAGTACGTCACCGTATGAGAAGCCGCCACAAGCTACCAGGCCGTTGAACTCTTCCAGCGAAATGTTGCCTGCCAGCACGTCGCTCATGTGAACGTCTTTAGCATCAAAGCCAGCGCGGTCAAACGCAGCTGCCATTTCAACGTGGGAGTTTACGCCCTGCTCGCGCAAAATCGCCATTTGAGGACGCGCACCTGTTGCGATAAACGGTGCCGCCACATCTTCCTGAACATCGAAAGTCAGGGTCGCTGACAAGCCAGGGTCGGTAACATCTTTCTTCGCGTCAAACTCTTGCTGAGCACCGCGTGGATTATCGCGCATTGCCTGCATTTGGTAAGTGGTTTCCGCCCAAATGGTACGAAGCTCAGTACGGTTCTGATCCAGCACCAGTGCATCACCATTCCAGACACGAACAGCGTCGTCTTCTGTCAGGGTACCAATCACATGGCTACAGGTTTCCAGACCGTGAGCAGACAGCGTCGACAGCACAGAGTCCAAATCTTCGGTGCGAACCTGAACCACAGCACCCAACTCTTCGTTGAACAGCGCTGCCAGCTCGTCGCTGCACTCGCCTTCAGCAGATAGAGTGTTGATATCCACTTCCACACCCACGTGACCAGCAAACGCCATTTCCGCCAGTGTCACATAAAGACCACCATCACCACGGTCATGGTAAGCCAGCAGTTTTTCATCACGAACCAGCGTTTGCATCGCGTTGAAGAAGCCTTTCAGCAGCTCAGGGCTGTCAACATCAGCAGGTTTGTCACCCAACTGCTTGTAAACCTGCGCAAGCGCGGTGGCACCCATGCGGTTTTGGCCTTGGCCAAGGTCGACCAGAACCAGTGCGCTGTCGCCTTTGTCAGTGCGAAGCTGAGGCGTGACTGTCTTGCGTACGTCTTCGACACGGCCGAATGCGGTGATGATAAGAGACAGTGGCGAAGTGTTTTCTTTCTGCTCACCGTTTTCGTCCCAGCGGGTTTTCATCGACATCGAGTCTTTACCCACAGGGATTGTCAGATCCAGCGCTGGACACAGCTCTTCACCCACCGCTTTCACTGCTTCATACAGACCGGCATCTTCGCCCGGGTGACCTGCGGCAGCCATCCAGTTTGCAGACAGCTTGATGCGCTTCAGGTCGCCAATGTCAGAACAGGCAATGTTAGTCAGGGATTCAGCGACTGCCAGACGCGCAGACGCAGCAAAGTCCAGCAGTGCAACTGGCGTGCGCTCACCCATCGACATGGCTTCACCGTGGTAAGTATCGTAGCTAGCTGCGGTCACAGCACAGTTCGCCACAGGCACCTGCCAAGGGCCGACCATTTGGTCACGCGCAACCAAACCGGTCACGGTGCGGTCACCGATGGTGATAAGGAAGGTTTTCTCTGCAACTGAAGGCAAACGCAGCACACGCTGGGTCGCTTCTTCGATGTTGATACCGTCACGGGCAATCGTCTGACCTTCCACTTTCAGAGAGGTCACGTCACGATGCATTTTCGGTGGTTTGCCAAGCAGAATGTCCATTGGCATGTCGATTGGTGTGTTGTCGAAGTGGCTGTCTTCCAGTGTCAGATGACGCTCTTCAGTCGCTTCACCTACCACCGCGTAAGGTGCACGTTCGCGCTTACAGATAGCATCGAACACGTCCATGTTTTCTGGCGCAACCGCCATCACATAGCGTTCTTGAGATTCGTTACACCAGATTGCCAGTGGGCTCATACCCGGCTCGTCATTCGGTACGTCACGCAGCTGGAATTTACCGCCGCGCTCGCCGTCATCCACCAGCTCAGGCAAGGCATTCGAAATACCACCTGCGCCCACGTCGTGGATAAACGCAATTGGGTTTTGCTCGCCAAGCTGCCAACAACGGTCAATGACTTCCTGACAGCGGCGTTCCATCTCAGGGTTTTCACGCTGAACAGAAGCGAAATCCAGATCTTCGGTCGACTGACCAGACGCCATTGAAGACGCGGCACCACCGCCCAAACCGATATTCATCGCAGGGCCGCCAAGAACAATCAGCTTCGCGCCAACTGGGATTTCTTTTTTCTGTACGTGCTGGTCACGGATGTTACCCATGCCGCCCGCAATCATGATCGGCTTGTGGTAACCACGTACTTCTTCACCGTTGTGCGAGGTCACCTTTTCCTCGTAAGTACGGAAGTAACCCAGCAGGTTCGGACGACCAAATTCGTTGTTAAATGCGGCGCCACCCAGAGGGCCTTCCAACATAATATCCAGCGCATTAACGATGCGGTTTGGCTTGCCGAAATCAGTTTCCCAAGGCTGCTCAAAGCCAGGGATACGCAAGTTAGATACCGTGAAGCCCACCAGACCCGCTTTTGGCTTACCACCGATGCCGGTTGCGCCTTCATCACGGATTTCGCCGCCAGAGCCGGTTGAAGCCCCAGGCCATGGAGAAATCGCCGTTGGGTGGTTGTGGGTTTCCACTTTCATCAGGATATGTGCGTCTTCCTGATGGTAATCATATTGGCGTGACTCTGGATTCGGGAAGAATCGACCCACATTTGAACCTGTCATCACAGCTGCGTTGTCTTTGTAAGCTGACAACACGTATTCACTGTTGTGTTCAAACGTATTCTTGATCATCTTGAACAGGCTCTTTGGCTGTTCAACACCATCGATGGTCCAATCTGCATTGAAAATTTTGTGGCGACAATGCTCAGAGTTTGCCTGTGCAAACATCATCAACTCAATGTCGTTCGGGTTACGACCCAGCTTGATGAAGCTTTCCACCAAGTAATCAATTTCGTCTTCCGCCAGAGCCAGACCCAACTCAACGTTGGCTTTTTCCAGAGCTTCACGTCCACCACCTAAAATATCGACTGCCGTCATTGGTGCAGGCGTTGCCGCTTGGAACAATGCAGAAGCTTCGTCGAACTGGCCAAATACCACTTCCATCATGCGATCGTGAAGCAGGCCAACCAGCGTCTTTTGCTGTGCTTCTGACAGTTCACCAGACAACTCGACATAGTAAGCAGTGCCACGCTCCAGGCGTTTTACCTGAGCCAAGCCGCAGTTGCGGGCAATATCGGTAGCTTTGGAAGACCAAGGGGAGATGGTGCCGGGGCGTGGTGTTACAAGGAAGAGGGTTCCAGTAGGCGCATGCTCAGCGATCGTTGGACCGTAAGTGAGCAAGCGATCCAGTTTTTGCTTTTCGTCCTCACCCAAAGGCGCGCTGAGATCAGCAAAGTGGATATACTCAGCATAGAGGCTGGTGACAGGCAAATCATTCGCTTTGCAGCTTTCCAGCAGTTTTTGGACTCGAAATTCGGACAGAGCGGGGGAACCACGCAAAATTTCCATGTGCGTACGTCTCTCGGTTAGCAGTGAATTAAAGTAATATTGACCTAACCCCATGATTTACATTGCGCAAATGAGATGGGAAAGCCATGTCGATACCACTTCTAAAGGCTTCGGGGCGGTATTATAGGGTAAAAAGGTGAGCGACGTAACACTTGACGCAACCGTTTGCGTAACTTTTTTTGACTGGCGTTTATTGTCACTATTCTGAGTATTCGCCAAGTAACGGTTGCTGCTTAACTTTCCGCATCCGGTCAGCTTTGATATAACAGTCGTCAAACTTTAGAGGTAGGCATAACTTTTTGAACTCGAACGCTGTAAAACGAACCTATCAACTACTTACTGGCTTTTTCCTGATGCTTTTCCTCGCGGGCTGCGAGTGGAAGTATGATGACAGAACTGCGCTGGAAAAAATCCGCGACCGCGGCGTATTGCGCGTGGGCACGCTAAATAACCAGCTTTCTTACTACATTGGTCCCGATGGCCCAACAGGCCTCGACTATGAGCTGGCCTCCCAATTCGCCCAAAGCCTGGGCGTCAAGCTAGAAATGCAACCCGCTTATACGCTGTCAGGCCTGTTCCCTGCCGTAGAGCGTGGTGATGTTGATATCATCGCGGCTGGCTTAACCATCACCAAAGACCGTCTTGAGCATTTCCGCCCTGGGCCTGCTTATTACTATGTTAGTCAGCAGTTGGTATACAAAAACGGTCACTGGCGTCCGCGTAATCTGACCGAACTCAACAAAGACGGCGCGCGCGTTGCTGTGGTGGAAGGTTCAAGCCATGCTTTGACTCTTCAAGCTATTCAGCGTGAATACCCAGAACTTATTTGGGAAAGCATCAAAGACACTGACGATGATGAGCTGCTCAAACAAGTCGCAGACGGTAAGCTGGATTTCACCATTGCCGATTCCGTAGACATTGCACTCGTACAACGTACCCACCCTTCGATTACTGTTGCTTTGAGCCTCACGGAAGATGAGCCTGTCGCCTGGTTCATGAAGAAATCACGTGATGACAGTGTTTACGCTTTGATGATTGAGTTTTTCGGTAAGAAGACCCAAAGCGGTGAATTGGCGGCACTCGAAGAGAAGTACTTCGGCCACGTCGACAGCTTTGACTTTGTCGACACCCGCGCCTTCTTGCGTGCCATTGACTCCAAACTGCCTGAATGGGAGCCACTGTTTAAGAAATACGCCGATGAATTTGACTGGCGTTTGCTGGCGGCGCTTTCTTATCAGGAATCTCACTGGAACCCCCGCGCTGTATCGCCAACAGGGGTGCGTGGCATGATGATGTTGACGCTGCCGACAGCAAAATCCGTGGGCGTGAAGAACCGACTCGACCCAGAGCAAAGCATCCGCGGTGGCGCAGAATATCTGCGAAAAATGCTGCATCGTGTGCCAGACAGTGTCAATGAACATGAAAAAATCTGGTTTGCGCTCGCTTCTTACAACATTGGTTTTGGCCACATGATGGATGCACGACGCCTGACCAAGGCGCAAGGCGGAAACCCGGATTCGTGGGCCGATGTTAAACAGCGTCTACCTCTGTTAGCGAAACGCCAATACTATAAGCAAACCCGATATGGCTTTGCGCGCGGTTATGAGGCACTAAGCTATGTTGAGAATATTCGTCGTTATTATCAAAGCATGGTTGGTTATGAGCAAGATAAAGCGGAAGCCATCACTAGTGATGCAGCCGACGATCTGGAAGGTTTGCAAACCATCAAAGTGGAAGACGTACCTGGCGAAGGTGTCAGCGAAGTGATTGATACGCTTGAGTCGACACCCGTGACAGATGAAGCAGAGAGTGCGGACAAAACACCGGAAACCCAGGAAAAAGCCGACAAGAAGAACTAGGTTTATCAGCGAATCATGCTGTCATCGTGCTTTAATAAAGGACGACTATAAATACCAATAAGCGCAGCGGGGCTGCGCTTATTTTTTCAAAAGGAACGTACGATGTTTGCTAAGAAAAGAAAGGCACAAGCTAACTTTTCCCGTAACTCCAGCGCGGCGTCGAACCGTCGTAAACGCCAACGCAATGTGGCACTGAAGAAGGTGCTATGGCGCCAACGCACGTTCGCGATACGCGAATTCGCCATGATGGACGAGAGTTTTTAATTTTCGTCAGAAGGGCTTTGCGCAGCTTTACGCGCTTCTTTTTCCGCTTTCTTTTCTGAGCGACGACGGCGGAAAAATGCCTGCAACTGCTCGCGACACTCCTCTTCCAACATCCCACCCTGATACTGAACGTGATGGTTAACGCCATCGTAGCTCAGCAAGTTCATGACACTCCCTGCGGCTCCCGTCTTATAATCGGGCGCGCCAAACACCACTTTGCCAATCCTGCTATGCACCATGGCGGACGCACACATTGGGCAAGGCTCCAAAGTGACATAAAGCACCGCATCCAACAGGCGGTAGTTTTGCAATACTTTACCTGCCTGACGTAGCGCCATCATCTCCGCATGAGCGGTGGCATCATGTTGGCCAATCAAGCGATTCCAGCCTTCTCCAATGACCACACCTTCATGCACGACAACTGCTCCGACGGGAACCTCACCTTCGGACTCTGCTTTGCCCGCCAGCTCCATCGCCCGGCGCATAAATTGCTGATCTATTTCGCTCTGTGTCACTGTGTACTTTAACCTTGCTCTTGCTATGCGCCGGAGTATATCACTCCATGCTCCTCAATCCTTAGTCTGATTCGCCAGTTTAGCCGCCAGAAAATCCACCAGCAGTTTAACGCGAAGAGGCTGCAGTCGGCGGTGTGGGAAAAGTGCCCAAATCCCCTCCTCCAAATCCTCATAAGCATTCAGTATTTTGACGACCTCACCGGAGCCCAACGCCTCCTGCAAGTAGTAATCCGGAAGCTGGATTAGCCCATTACCGCGAGTTGCAGCATCGAGCAACGCAATACCACTGTTACAACGAAGGTTTCCTCGCACCCTTACTGTACGTTCTTTTCCTTCCTCTCTAAAACGCCAGTAGTCATGTTGACCACGAAGGCAATTGTGTTGTGCCAGTTCAGAAAGGGTGTGGGGGGTACCAAATTTGGAAAGGTAATCCGGAGAACCACAGACAATAAGACGACGTGTGGCAAGACGCTTGCACACCATGGAAGAATCTACCAATCGCCCCAGTCTCAATGCGACATCACAAGATGAATCGACAAGGTCTAGCGTCGCATTGGTCAGATCTACCTCTATCTGAATTTCAGGATAGGCATCCATAAAATCTAGTATCAATGGCATCACCACTTTTTCCCCATAGGTCACGGGCGCTGTTAGCTTAATGTGTCCATTCGGCGTCTCGTGCAACTGAGTCACTGCACTCTCTGCCTCTTTCAGACCATCAGCCAGCAGCCGACAATGCTGATAGTAAATATCGCCTTCTTCTGTGGTTGAAACCTTTCGCGTGGTGCGAAATAAAAGGCGGGTATTGAGCCTCTCCTCCAGCAATGCCACCTGTCTGCTGACATGTGCGGTCGATGCGCCTAACCGCTTAGCTGCTTTGGTAAAACTGGCCGTTTCGACCACTGCTAAAAACTCTGAAACCCCTTGCCAATCTGACATTATTTCCCACCAGTAAAAGTTAATTGCAATTTATGTGGATTATCACACGAATAGAAATAAATAGACTATCACTCAAATTCAGCGTGTCACAAAAGTGAACTCGCTCCACCAAGATATATCGCCTAGGGTTAGACGTTAAGGGACTAGCCCTTTTACTAATGAGGATGCTTTCAATGGCAGAACAATTTATCAAATCACGCGCAGCAATTGCCTGGGAAGCCGGCAAACCACTTAGCATTGAAGAAGTGGATGTCATGCTGCCAAAAGCGGGCGAAGTACTGGTGCGTATTATCGCAACTGGCGTTTGCCACACCGATGCATTTACCCTGTCAGGTGATGACCCAGAAGGTATCTTCCCTGCAATTCTGGGCCATGAAGGTGGCGGTATTGTTGAACAAGTGGGTGAAGGTGTCACCAGCGTAGCGGTTGGAGACCATGTTATTCCTCTCTACACCCCAGAATGTGGCGAATGTAAGTTCTGTAAATCAGGTAAAACCAACCTGTGTCAGAAAATCCGTGAAACTCAAGGCAAAGGCCTCATGCCAGACGGCACGACCCGCTTTTACAAAGATGGTCAGCCAATCTACCACTACATGGGCTGCTCAACTTTCTCCGAGTACACAGTATTGCCTGAGATTTCTCTGGCCAAAGTGAACAAAGATGCACCACTAGAAGAAGTCTGTCTTCTCGGCTGTGGTGTGACGACCGGTATGGGCGCAGTGCTCAACACCGCTAAGGTCCAAAAAGGCGACACTGTGGCTGTGTTTGGTCTGGGTGGCATCGGTCTTTCAGCCATCATTGGTGCAGCAATGGCAGGTGCAAGCCGCATCATTGGTGTCGACATCAATGAGAGCAAGTTCGAACTGGCTCAAAAGCTGGGCGCGACTGACTGCATCAACCCAAGCAAGTACGACAAACCGATTCAGGATGTCATCGTTGAACTGACCGACGGCGGTGTAGATTATTCATTCGAATGTATCGGTAACGTTAATGTCATGCGTTCAGCACTCGAGTGCTGCCATAAAGGCTGGGGCGAGTCTGTCATCATCGGTGTTGCCGGTGCTGGTCAGGAAATCTCTACCCGTCCATTCCAACTGGTTACCGGTCGCGTATGGCGTGGTTCTGCATTCGGTGGTGTGAAAGGCCGTTCAGAGCTACCAGAGATCGTAGAGCGTTACATGGCGGGTGAATTCGCTTTGGATGACTTCATCACTCATACCATGGGTCTTGAAGGCATCAACGAAGCATTTGATCTGATGCACGAAGGTAAAAGCATCCGTACTGTTATTCACTACGACAAGTAAGCGCCGTTAAGTTAAAACCCCACGCAGGCGGCAGCTAACCGCCTGCTTTGGAGTCCTAAATGAGTCTTGAAAATATCAGCAGCAACCGCAGTTTTGGCGGCTGGCATAAGCAGTACACTCACACCTCGCGAACTGTTCATAGCAATATGCGTTTCGCCATTTTCTTGCCACCTCAAGCGTCAGAATCAAATCGTGTGCCGGTACTCTACTGGTTGTCAGGACTGACCTGCAGTGACGAAAACTTTATGCAGAAAGCCGGCGCACATCGTGTCGCTGCTGAGCTGGGTATTGCTATCGTTGCCCCTGACACCAGCCCACGTGGCGACAACATTCCTGATGACCCTGAAGGCGCGTACGATTTTGGTATCGGTGCTGGCTTCTACCTGAATGCTACCGAAGCACCATGGAACCGTTTCTACCATATGTACGATTACGTGGTGAAAGAACTTCCAGCCGTTATTGAAGCACACTTCCCAGTCAGCGATGTGAAGGCTATTTCCGGCCATAGCATGGGTGGCCACGGTGCACTGACCATTGCGTTGAAAAACAGTGATGACTACCGTTCAGTCTCTGCCTTCAGCCCAATTGTGAATCCAGCTGCTGTCCCTTGGGGAGAAAAAGCCTTTACCAATTATTTAGGTGAAGATCGCCAAACTTGGCTGGAATACGACAGTTGCGCCTTAATCAAAAAAGCCGAGAAACACTTACCGATGCTGATTGATCAAGGTGATGGTGATCAGTTCCTGCATGAACAGCTGAAACCAGGCAACCTACTGCAAGCTGCAGAAGAAGCTGGTTATCCGCTGGAGCTTCGAATGCAGGAAGGCTACGACCACAGCTACTACTTCATTTCGAGCTTTATCGAAGATCATCTCCGGTTCCATGGAGAGCATTTGAAGTAATGCTTCAAACAACAAAAAACCCGGCCAAAGCCGGGTTTTTCTTTTCTTGCTGCGCCTGATCAGAAGCCCAGAGGAATGTTGAAGCTGAAGAACACAATCAGCAAGGTTGTCCATACGGTCAGGAATGCTGCTGAGTATGGCACCATCATCGCTATCACATCACCAAACGTCAGATCAGATTTGTACTTACGCATGAAGGCCAGAATCACACCTGCATAGGTCATCATTGGCGTGATGATGTTAGTCGACGAATCTGCTACGCGGTATGCGGCCGCCACCAGATCAGGCGTCATATTCGGGTTAACCTGATACAGCATAGGAACGAAAATTGGCCCCAGCAGCATCCACTTCGAAGTCAAGCCACCAACAAACAGGTTGATAATTGCAGTGGTAAGAATGAAGCCAATGATGAGCAGGATTGGGAAGTTTTCCAGACCCAGTGAAGACAAGGTGGTCGCACCTAGGTAAGTGATGTAAACACCCAAGCCTGAGTAACTCAGTACCGCCAGGAAGTTATGGCTGAAGAAAGTCAAAACCAGAACATAACCAAAGGTGTTCATCTGCTTCACCATGGCATTCACTACGTCTTGTAAAGACTTGAACTTGCCCGTGCTGTAACCAAAGCAAATACCCGTTACCGCAAACACCATCGCAATCAGCAGGATCACGTTGTTCATGTAAGGAGTGACTGTGCGGCCTGCCTCATTGGTGTATGGCGCAAGTGGACCCATTGCCAGCGCGACAATCGCAGCCAGAGAAGCAATCAGGCCGAGACCTGCAGCGCGCAGACCCTTTTGCTCGCTCTCGCTGACAGAGAAATCGCTCTGATCCAAGTCTTCCGGTAGCGTGTACTCCATCTTTTCCAAGCGAGGTGCGACAAAGCGTTTGGTGACCCAAGCACCCAGAATCGCCAGCATGAAGGTGGAAACAAAGATGAAGAAATAGTGCATGGTCGCAGGGTTTAGCACTTCACCTGCTGCGGTCTCAAAAGGCACGCCTTGAGATTCTGCAAACACACGTGCATTCAGACCAATAATGACGTCAACCGGGGTTGCAGGAATCAGGTTTGCACTAAAGCCCGCCGAAACACCTGCGAACGCAGCTGCCATACCGATCAGTGGGTTTTTACCCACACCTGCATACAACATACCCGCCAGAGGGATCAGTACCAGGTAGCCCGCATCCGTCGCGATGGAGCTCATGATACCCAGGAATACCAGCAGCATCGGCAGCCATTTCTCATTCAGGCGAAGACCAACACGCTTAATCACTGCCCCCAGAAGGCCTGAGTTCTCAGCAATACCGACACCCAGCATCACCACAAGGATGACACCGAGTACGCCATGGCCGAACGATAGCCAGTTTTCAAGGATCGCATTATCAAACATCCAGCGAACGTTTTCTGTTGCCAGCATGCTCTTCACAGTGTGACTGACAGGATTACCATCTGCCCCTGTGGTTTGGAATTCCATTCCGCCGATCAAACCTGTAATGGCCAATGCAGCCACAAAAAGGAACATAAAAATGATCACAGGATCGGGGATTTTTTTACCTACGCGTTCAATAAACGCAATCGCGCCATTCTGTTGCGGCGCTCCTTGTGAAGCTTGACTCATGTCATACCACCTTTTCGATGAGTTCTAACCTTGATTGACCATTCGCCGAAACGAGCATGCGATGAAATCAGGTATATCCGTTACTTTTGCCGCAAGAACTTAGCAGATGCCACTTTTGGAGTAAAACTCCAATAAATGAGATTAAAAAGGGGATAATGCCAAATCAATATTAAGAGTCAGGACTTATGACAGATTGAAGACAGCACTGCAGATAATAGTGTGAGATAACGCAAACATCCCAGAAGATACATCTTTTATACAAAATCTCAAAAATCCATTAATGTATAGATGTATGTTTTGATAATGTTGCGCTGATGTAGCACGTATTATTAGAGAAGAATTCAAACGCAAGAAAAAGCCCTGCACGGCGGCAGGGCTTGGATTACAACAGATTGCTGTTACATCTGGTAGGTGTAAGGTGCTTGGATACCCAGAGGGATGCCCAGAGCCCAGTAAGCCAGAAGGAAGATTGACCAACCGATCAGCATCGCAATGGAGTAAGGCATCATCATTGACGCCAATGTGCCGATACCTGTGCTCTTCACATAACGTTGGCAGTAAACCACCACCAGTGGGAAGAACACCATCAGTGGAGAAATGATGTTAGATACGGAGTCACCTACGCGGTAAGCCGCCTGAGACAGCTCAGGAGAAATACCCAGCGCCATCAGCATTGGTACCAGGATTGGACCAATCAGCGCCCATTTTGCCGAAGCAGAACCGATCAGCAGGTTCACACACGCGGTCAACAGAATCATACCGATGATGGTCAGCTGACCCGGCATGTTCAGCGCTTTCAGGAATGCCGCGCCTTCCAATGCCAGTAAGGTGCCGATGTTCGACTGGCTGAATGCTGCCAGGAACTGCGCACAGAAGAATGACATCACCAAATATGCGCCCATGGTCGCCATGGTATCGCTCATTGCTTTAATGATATCGCCTTGCGTTTTGAAGGTACCTGCCACGCGACCATAAACCACACCTGGAATCACAAACAGGATAAAGATCAGCGGTACGATAGATTTCATCAGCGGCGCAGAGAACGCAGTCAGTTCGCCTTCAGGTGAACGCAGTGCTGAGGTTTCAGGGATAAGTGCAATCACCAGCAGAACGATACCTGCCAGCATTGCAAAACCTGCACGGTTGAACGCTTTACTTTCAATAGCGGTGAAGCTACCCAGATCCGGTGCTTTTTCTGCATCTTCATCAATTGGCAATTTGTTCAGGCGTGGCTCGATGATTTTCTCAGTAACATACCAGCCGATAGCCACAATCAGGAAAGAAGAAAGGCCAGTGAAATACAGGTTCGCCAGTGGGTTCACCACGTAGTCTTTATCCAGAACCTGCGCTGCAGATTGGGTAAAGCCCGCCAACAGAGGGTCAATACCCGCAGGAATGAAGTTGGCAGAGAAACCGCCCGACACACCCGCAAACGCCGCAGCAATACCCACCAGTGGGTGACGACCCGCAGCGTGGAAGATGATGCCACCCAAAGGAATAACCAGAACGTAACCCGCATCTGCTGCCGTGTGCGACACAATCGCTACCAGAATCAGCGCTGGCGTCAGCAGCTTCTTAGGTGTCACGTTCAGCATTTTTTTCAGGCCAGTGGTGATAAAGCCAGATGCATCTGCGACGCCCACACCCAGCATGGCTACAAGCACAATACCCATAGGTGCAAAGCTGGTGAAAGTGGTCACCATGTTCGCCAGGAAGCTTGCAAGCGCTTCGCCAGTCAGAAGGTTATTAATTTCTACAGCCTGGCCGGTAACAGGGTGGATCAGGCCGAAATCAACCTGAGAAAGAACGGCGGACAGACCCCATACAATCAAAAGTCCATAAAAGAACAGAAGCGCAGGATCAGGAATTTTATTACCTGCCCTTTCAATCCAGTTCAGGAACTTTTCCATACCGCCGCTTGGCGCGTCTGGAGTATTGCTCATGGCATGATTACTCATTTAAAGCTCCGAGTTTTTGCAGTGTGTGTTTGCATCGTAAGGAGCGGATTCTTTGATGAATTCGCAACGACGTCATAATTATTCAACAGCACAAAATACACGTAACAAACCAAATTGGTAGTGACTAATCTCAATTAAAATTACGGTTTAAGCACATAAATTCAATTTACACACAAGCGATAAACACAAAGCAAACAAAGACAATCCAAATGAACAACAACCACAATAAAATGGCTACTTTTGGCGTGAAATGGTGAGTATCAGCCACCCTAAAGATGAATGACGTATCGCTGGTGAGAGAGAAAGAAAAAGGCACGCGATGCGTGCCTTTTGAACGACTGGATTTGAAGGGAGATTATTCCCACTCGATGGTTGCAGGTGGCTTACCAGATACGTCGTAAACCACGCGGCTGATGCCATCGACTTCGTTGATGATGCGGTTTGAAACGCGACCCAGGAAGTCGTATGGCAGGTGTGCCCAGTGTGCGGTCATAAAGTCGATGGTTTCTACCGCACGCAGTGAGACAACCCAATCGTATTTACGGCCGTCACCCATTACGCCTACTGAGCGTACTGGCAAGAACACGGTAAATGCCTGAGAAACCTTGTTGTAAAGATCGGCTTTGTGCAGTTCTTCGATGAAGATAGCATCCGCACGGCGCAGCAGGTCACAGTACTCTTTCTTCACTTCACCCAGCACGCGTACACCCAGACCTGGACCTGGGAACGGGTGGCGGTAAAGCATGTTATACGGCAGACCCAGTTCCAGACCAATCTTGCGCACTTCGTCTTTGAACAGCTCTTTCAGTGGCTCAACCAGACCCATTTCCATGTCATCCGGCAGACCACCTACGTTGTGGTGAGATTTGATAACGTGCGCTTTACCGGTCTTAGAAGCAGCAGACTCGATCACATCTGGGTAGATAGTGCCTTGCGCCAGCCATTTCGCATTCTTCAGTTTCTTCGATTCTTCATCGAATACGTCTACGAACACGTGACCAATCTTCTTACGTTTTGCTTCTGGATCAGCAATACCTTCCAGCGCTGACAGGAAGCGGTCTTCCGCATCAACGTGAACTATGTTCAGGCCGAAGTGGTCACCGAACATTTCCATAACCTGCTCAGCTTCGTTCAGGCGCAGCAGACCGTTGTCTACGAATACACAGGTCAGCTTGTCACCGATCGCGCGGTGGATAAGCATAGCAACAACAGAAGAATCCACACCACCAGACAGGCCAAGGATCACTTCGTCATCACCCACTTGTTCTTTGATGCGTGCAATCGCATCTTCGATGATAGATGCTGGCGTCCATAGCTTCTCACAGCCACAGATATCCATCACGAAGCGCTCAAGCATGCGGTGACCCTGACGGGTGTGCGTCACTTCAGGATGGAATTGAACGCCGTAGAAACGCTTCTCTTCGTTTGCCATTGCTGCAAACGGACAAGTATCAGTCGACGCAACTTTCTCAAAGTCAGATGGAATTTCTACCACTTTGTCGCCGTGGCTCATCCAAACATCCAGAACGCCTTTGCCCGCTTCGTTAATGGCATCTTCGATACCTTCAAACAGGCTGCCTGGGTTATCCAGCGTCACTTTCGCGTAACCGAACTCGCGCTCGTTAGATCCTGCAACTTTACCGCCAAGCTGCTCAGACATGGTTTGCATGCCGTAGCACACGCCCAGTACTGGAACGCCCGCGTTAAACACATATTCAGGCGCACGTGGTGAACCGTCTTCTGTCACGCTCTCCGGGCCACCGGAAAGAATGATGCCGTTCGGGTTGAAGTCACGGATATCCTGCTCTTCAACATCCCAGCCCCACAGCTCACAGTAAACACCGATTTCACGGATACGACGTGCAATCAACTGGGTGTACTGAGAACCAAAGTCGAGGATCAGAATACGTTGGTCATGAATATTTTGGGTCATTTCAGCTTGTCTCAAAAAGTCATCGATACAGGGGACTTTCGCCCCCATGCTATAAATTTCGGCTTTAACTTACGGGCGTGAATTACTGGCCAGTACGGTAGTTTGGTGCTTCTTTAGTGATGGTCACATCGTGTGCGTGCGATTCCGTCATACCAGCGCCAGTGATGCGAACAAATTCTGCTTTTGTACGCAGAGCTTCAACCGTCGCGGAACCGGTCAGACCCATGCACGAGCGCAGGCCACCCATTTGCTGGTGAATGATTTCTTTCAGGCGGCCTTTGTATGCCACACGACCTTCGATACCTTCTGGTACCAGCTTGTCTGCTGCATTATCGCTCTGGAAGTAACGGTCAGAAGAACCTTTAGACATCGCACCCAGCGAGCCCATACCACGATAAGATTTGTAAGCGCGGCCTTGGTAAAGCTCTACTTCACCTGGAGATTCTTCCGTACCTGCCAGCATGGAGCCAACCATGACACAAGATGCGCCTGCAACCAGTGCTTTACACAGGTCACCAGAGAAGCGGATACCGCCATCAGCGATACATGGCACGCCATATTGCTCTGCCACTTCTACTGCGTCTGAAATCGCAGTGATTTGCGGAACACCCACACCGGTAACAATACGGGTTGTACAGATTGAGCCTGGGCCGATACCCACTTTCACTGCATCTACACCCGCTTCAATCAGGGCTTTTGCACCTGCGCCAGTTGCGACGTTACCGCCAATGATTTGCAATTCAGGGAATTTTTCACGGGTTTCACGAATGCGTTGAAGCACGCCTTCAGAGTGACCATGAGAAGAGTCGATAAGCAGCACGTCAACGCCTGCTTCAACCAGTGCAGCAACACGTTCTTCGTTACCTGCACCTGCGCCAACCGCGGCACCAACACGCAGACGGCCTTGCTCGTCTTTACATGCGTTTGGTTTGCGCTCAGCTTTTTGGAAATCTTTTGCAGTGATCATGCCCGCGATGTGGTGATCGTCATTAACCACCAGGATTTTTTCTACGCGGTGTTTTTGCATCAGCTTTTGAACTTCTTCTGGGCTTGCACCCTCTTTCACTGTTGCCAGACGCTCTTTCGGTGTCATGGCTTCTGACACTTTCAGGCTCAGGTCAGTCACGAAACGAACGTCACGGCCAGTGATGATACCCACCAGCTCATTGGCTTCGGTTACTACCGGGAAACCGGCAAAGCCATGAGTTTCAGTCAGTGCTTTTACATCAGCAATGGTTTGATCAGGCGTCACTGTGACTGGATTTGAAACCACACCGGCTTCGAAGATCTTCACCAAGCGAACTTGTTCCGCTTGTTGCTCAATAGACATGTTTTTGTGGATAAAACCGATGCCACCTTCCTGAGCAAGCGCAATTGCGAGGCGCGCTTCGGTCACTGTGTCCATCGCCGCTGAGATCAGTGGGATGTTCAGAGAGATTTTTTTCGTCAGTTGAGTGCGCAAGTCGGCAGTGTTCGGAAGAACTGTGGAGTGTGCTGGAACCAGCAGTACATCGTCAAAAGTAAGGGCTTCTTTAGCTATTCGTAACATTGCAATATCTCACGCCAATATAATATGAGGGAGTTCAAAATATTGCCGCCGCATTATACTGACGGCGCAAACGTTTGGCTACAGATTTTTACGAAAACGTTTGGCTTTCAGATTTCGCCTCTTTAACATGGCTTCATCTTGCTGAAAACAAAGACGCATTCCGCTATGAATCTCACCAACAACAATATCTATACCGTCTCCAGATTAAACGCTGAAGTACGTTTATTGCTCGAAAACGAAATGGGCATTGTTTGGCTGGTTGGCGAGATTTCAAACCTCACCATGGCAACATCTGGTCACTGGTATTTCACCCTGAAAGACCGTCAGGCTCAGGTCAAATGCGCCATGTTCAAAGGCAATAACCGACGGGTAACTTTTAAACCTTCCAACGGAAATCAGGTGTTGGTGCGTGCAAGGCTTTCTTTGTATGAGCCCCGCGGTGACTACCAAATCATTGTCGAAAGCATGCAGCCAGAAGGTGACGGTCTGCTTCAACAGCAATTTGAAAAGCTGAAAATGCAGCTTTCTGCAGAAGGTCTGTTTGCAGCCAGCCAGAAAAAACCACTCCCAGAACAACCCAAGCGGGTTGGCGTGATCACTTCCAGCACCGGCGCGGCGCTGCATGATATTTTGCATGTTCTAAAACGCCGCGATCCTAGCTTGCCTGTGGTGATTTATCCCACCCAAGTGCAGGGCAAAGATGCTGCAATTCAAATCGCGCAGGCTATTGGGCGTGCCAACAGTCGTAATGAATGTGATGTGCTGATCGTCGGTCGTGGTGGTGGTTCGCTGGAAGACTTGTGGTGCTTCAACGAAGAAATTGTTGCCCGTACCATTGCCGCCAGCTCCATCCCGATCGTCAGTGCAGTTGGCCATGAAGTTGATGTTACCATCGCGGATTTCGTCGCTGATGTCCGCGCCCCTACCCCGTCAGCTGCAGCAGAGCTTGTCAGCCGTGATACTTCTATACGTGATCAGCAACTCTTGCAGCGTACTGATCGCCTAGCACACGCTTTCAGCCGTCATTTAAGCCGCTCTCAGGAATGGCTGATTCGCTTGCAACACCGATTGGCGATGCAGCACCCCAAAGCGCAGCTTCAACAACAGTCTCAGCAGTTTGATGAGCTTGAAAGGCGTCTTCACCAATCCATGCGCTATAAACTTCAAACGGAAGCACAGCGCCTGGATAGAGCTGCGCAAAAGCTTGAGCGACACTCACCCGCGAACCAAATTCCAGGCCAGAAAGCACAACTTGGCTATGTGGAGCAGCGTCTTATCGAGGCCATGCGCCGCCAACTCCGACAACAACAGCATGCACTGGCACTTCAGATGGAAACTCTGGATGCGGTGAGCCCGCTGGCAACACTCGCACGCGGTTATTCGATCACCCGAAACGATAAAGGCGAAGTGATTCGTTCAGCATCGTCGCTTAAGTCTGGCGATCAGATCAGGTCAACGTTTGGAGATGGGGAGATCCAATCTACGGTGAACTAGAAAGGATCTTTAACCAGAAAGGTGAAACGGTGTCTCAGGACACCGTTTTTTGTTCTTCAAAAACGATTCTCGCGCTCGACTTCGATTTCAGCTCGTTGCAGCTATTGCAGAAATAGCTGGTCGCCCCACAAGCCTGAAGCTTTTCCAATAGCGCGTCGCAAGTGGCACAAAATACCTGTTTTACAAAACTTTTCTCGCAGGTTTCACAACGGTAAGTGCCGTTGTCCCACACCAAGTCACGTTCGCAATCAGGGCAATGATTTCCCATAAAGGTTTCCTTAGCTTTGACTTCGCAGTTTTTTGGTCAAAGGATGCACAAAGATCCTTTTGCCGTTATTCTAACCCTTAGATGCTGGCAAAACGAGCAGCCTAGTGCTGGATCCTATAAAGATCGTCGGATCGCAGCGATTATGGGATCCGATCAGCGATCACCCCCTAAAAAAATATTTATCAATACAACCCCCGAAAGCATAAGTTACATGTTCTGCATATGGATTTTAGAAAGGATAAAATATCGAAACGAAATTTTAAAACCATAAAATTCGATATTTTATAAATTATAGGTGTCATAGTAGCCGCGTAATAATTCGCCTTTCCTTCCTAGAACGATATTTCACGCCTAATTGCTTATTTTTTGTGACGAAGATCATCTAAATTGCATCATTTGACGGTCAGATCAGACTGAATTAGCGGTCAATCAGCCGTACCTGAGAGCCTGTATTAAGGCTAACTGCTCAAATTACGGGCGGGAAATACGGAAAGATGACACTTTTGTCTAAATTACATGGGCTGTCATTCAACCTTCATGTATCCGGATATAATCCGTTTTTACGGGCGTAAAAAAGCCGACCCTGAGGTCGGCTCTTAGTATTTAGTGGCAGAGAGTTATTTCTTGCCGCGGGTTTTCACCATGTCCATCAGACGTTTACGTTGACGCGCCTGAGAAATGGTTAGCTTCTCTTTCTTACCTTCGAACGGGTTCTCGCTGTTCTGGAACTGAATACGGATAGGTGTACCCATGATTTCCAGAGACTTACGGTAGTAGTTCATCAGGTAACGCTTGTACGAATCAGGCAGCTCTTTCACCAGGTTTCCGTGAATAACGAAAATCGGTGGATTGTAACCACCAGCGTGTGCATATTTCAGCTTCACGCGTCGGCCACGGATCATCGGTGGCTGGTGATCATCCTGAGCCATGCTCATGATGCGGGTCAGCATCGCCGTGCTGATTCGCTTGGTCGCAGACTCATACGCTTCCTGAATCGACTCAAACAGGTGACCCACACCTGTACCGTGCAATGCAGAGATAAAGTGAATACGGGCGAAATCAACAAAGCCAAGACGACGGTCAAGTTCTGACTTCACACGCTCTTTCACATCACTGTCCAGACCATCCCACTTGTTTACAGCGATGACGATCGAACGGCCTGCGTTCAATGCAAAGCCCAACAGGCTCAAATCCTGATCCGAAATGTTCTCACGCGCGTCAATGACCAGCAGCACAACATTCGAGTCTTCGATCGCTTTCAGTGTCTGGATAACGGAGAACTTCTCAACTTTCTCGTTAACACGCTTACGACGGCGAACACCTGCAGTATCGATGATGACGTACTCACGACCATCACGCTCCATTGGAATGTAGATGGAATCGCGCGTTGTGCCAGGCATGTCGTAAACCACGACGCGGTCTTCGCCAAGGATACGGTTAGTCAGAGTCGACTTACCGACGTTTGGACGACCGATGATACCGAATTTGATTGGCAGGTTACGCAAACGCTCCAATGCAGATTCTGCATCTTCTTCGGTCAGATCTTTATCTTCGTCTTCTGCATCTTGCTCGCCAGTCAGGTCGACCAAGCCTTCTTCACCTTCTTCGTTCGCGAGCTCTTCTACGAACGGCTTCAGTGCGCGGTCGATCAAAGCGAGTACACCACGACCATGTGCGGCTGCAATCTGGTACATGTCAGGCATACCCAGTTGCCAGAATTCTGCGCTGGCTGCGTCTGCATCGATGCCATCAACTTTGTTGACGACAAGGAAGGTTTTCTTTTCACGGCTACGCAGGTGGTGTGCAATCGCCTCATCGGCGACGGTCAGACCCGCACGGCCATCAACCATAAACAGCACAACATCGGCTTCTTCAATCGCTGCCAGTGACTGCTCAGCCATCTTGGTTTCTACACCCTCTTCGGTACCGTCGATACCACCAGTGTCCACCACGATGAACTCATGCTCACCCAGCATAGCTTTTCCGTACTTACGATCCCTGGTCAAACCCGGAAAATCGGCAACGAGCGCGTCGCGCGTCCTTGTTAGCCGGTTAAAGAGTGTCGACTTCCCCACATTAGGACGCCCTACCAGGGCTACTACAGGAATCATACTGACCTCTTAAAATCTCTAATTCATTAATAACAGCGGCTCCTGACCGGTCAGGATCAGGAGCCGAATAATTGATAAGCAACTGTATTTACTGTACTTGCTTCTTACTTATTGTGCCATCACGGGTTGTGACGATATAACCGCCATCTACGTTTAATGGGCTCACCGCAAAACCGCTGTCATCCAGCTGCTGCTGCGCCACAAACTCACCGGAGTTCGGATCCATCCAATGCAGATAGCCTTCTGCGTCACCCACCACAACGTAACCGGAAATAGCCACTGGTGCCGTCAACTGACGGTACTCCAAATCACGGTTCTGCCAAAGCTCAGTGCCACTGCGCGCATCTACTGCCACCACATGATCTTTGTCAGTGATAAGAAACAGATAGCTTCCCGCCACCAAAAAGTCAGTCGATGAACTGTAAGTGCGTTTCCACGCAGGGCGACCTGAACGCAGGTCAATCGCAACCAATTGGCCATTGTAACCCACCGCGTAAAGCAGTGCGCCGTCAATCACAGGTGTCGCATCAACATCAACCAAGCGGTCGATTTCAGTGGCGCCTTTCGGGCTCGCAATCGGCTGTTGCCAGATGATGTTGCCATTCTCAACGAATGCAGCACCCAGACGCCCGTTTGCCATGCCCCAGAACACACCACCTGACGTTGATACCGGAGAGCTGTCTCCACGCAATGTCAGGTTTGGCACGTCACTGGAAATACGCCAACGTTCTTCACCGGATTCTGCATCAAATGCAGCCAGTTCACCACGGCTGGTGTTAACAATCACCAGACTTTCATCTGCCAAAGGCTTAGAAAGGATTTCGCCGCCTGCGTTGCTACGCCAAACGGTTTCTCCGGTTTCTTCATCCAATGCAATCAACGCACCGGTTTCGGTCCCCAAGTAGATCTTACTGTAAGAAGCCGTCAGACCACCGGAGATCAGTGCGGCAGCATCTTCACCCAGATCGACACTCCAAAGGGTCGAACCGGTTTCAGTGTCCATGGCTTTAACCACACCTTGGCGATCAGCAGCAAACACTTTGCCATAAGCCTGAACAGGAGACAGGTTGCTGAAATAATTTCCAACACCGTTACCTACACTGGACTTCCAAACTTGAGTCGGGGTGAATTCGCTCTCAACCACTGGCACGGGTGCCATCTGGATGGAATCTTCCTCACCCGCACAGCCAATCAGCAGTGTTCCCAGCAAGGCAACTGCACCAACACGTTTCCATCCCTTACGCATCATACTCAGACCTTATTGAGACAGGTTGTCCAGTTTCATCTGAACAACAGGGTTGGTCGCTGCTGCAATGGAAGCTGCATAAGCAGAACGCGCTGCCGCTGTATCGCCTTTACGCAGTTCGATATCGCCGCGTAGCTCTTCAACCTGTGCTTTCCAGCTTTCCGCCGTTACGCTGTTCAGTTGTGTCAGCGCAGCGTCGTAGTTACCAAGCTCTGCTTCAACACGAGCCAAGCGAACTGTCGCCAGTGTTTTCAGCGTTTCGTCTTTTGAGGACTGCACTTTACGCAGTTGCTCGGCAGCTTTGGTCAGATCGCCTGCATCAACAAACGACTTCGCCAATTGCAGCTCAAGCAAAGTCGCGTAAGAGCCTTCATTATCACCGATGAAAGCTGTCGCTTTCTCTTCCGCCTGCGCATCGCCTGCAACCAGCGCGCTTACTACTTGTGTATACGCTTCTGATGCCTGCTCACGGCTGGTTTCCATTTCCGATTGGTAATAACGCCATCCATAAAGGCCGCCCAAACCGATTACTGCGCCGAGGACAACGGCTTTGCCGTTATCCCGCCACCACTTTTTAATCGCTTCGACTTGTTGTTCTTCTGTGGTGTAGACGTCCACGTTTTGTCCTCTCTTAAACTCGTTGAGCCAGTTTATCGGCTACTTCATCCTGAGAAATGGTCAGCTGTTCGCCGCCTTTAAGATCTTTGAAGGTCACTTGGTTGTTAGCGACTTCATCTTCGCCAAGTACCAGAGCCACCGACGCACCAACTTTGTCAGCGCGTTTGAATTGCTTCTTAAAGTTACCGCCGCCAAAGTGGGTCATCACGCGCAGACCAGGAACCTGCTCGCGCAGTTTCTCAGCCAGTTGCATGCCCGCTACCAGCGTGCCTTCGCCTGCTGTGACCATGTATACGTCAACTGCAGGACGGGTTTCATCAAGTTCCAGCGTTTCCATCAGAAGCACCAGACGCTCAACACCCATCGCAAAGCCGACTGCCGGAGTAGCTTTACCGCCCAGCTGCTCAACCAGACCGTCGTAGCGGCCTCCGCCACAAACTGTACCTTGAGAGCCCAGGCTTTCAGTGATCCACTCGAAAACGGTACGGTTGTAATAGTCCAGACCGCGAACCAGTTTCTCGTTTACCGTGTATTGGATACCTGCGGCGTCCAACAGTTCACAAAGACCTGCAAAATGTTGTTTTGATTCTTCATCCAGATACTCCGAAAGCTTCGGCGCATCGGTCAATACCGCTTGGATATCCGCATTCTTGGTATCCAGAACTCGCAGTGGATTGGTATGCATGCGGCGTTTGCAATCTTCATCCAAGATCGCTTCATGCTGCATCAAAAATTCCACCAGCGCTTCACGATAATTCGCACGTGCTTCCAGCGAACCGATAGAGTTAAGTTCTAGGCGCACATGTTCATGGATACCCAGCTTACGCCAAAGGCGTGCAGTCATCATGATAAGTTCTGCGTCAACGTCAGGACCATTCAGGCCAAACACTTCCACGCCAAACTGGTGGAACTGACGGTAACGGCCTTTCTGTGGACGCTCATGACGGAACATTGGACCAACGTACCACAGACGTTGCTCCTGGTTGTAAAGCAAACCGTTCTCGATACCGGCGCGCACACAGCCCGCTGTGCCTTCAGGGCGCAAAGTCAGGCTGTCGCCGTTGCGGTCCTCGAAGGTGTACATTTCTTTCTCAACCACGTCGGTCACTTCACCAATGGCGCGGCTGAATAGATGAGTCATTTCCACGATCGGCATGCGCACTTCGCTGTAACCGTATGCGCTGATAACGTCTTTAACAGTGCCTTCGACTTTTTGCCAAAGTGGAGACTGTGTTGGGAGGCAGTCGTTCATGCCTCGGATTGCTTGAATAGTTTTTGCCACGTTAACTCTCGTAACCGATCTGTTTGTTCTAGCTGTAAGTGAGCGCGCTGCGCTTACTCTTGTGTGTTCACGTCGATGCGGTTGTTTTCATCCAACATTGACGCTTTCGCCCGGATCTTCGCTTCCAGCTGATCGATCAGGTTGTCATTTTCAAAACGTTCTTTCTGGCGTTTGCCATCATCGTAATACGCGCTGCGCTTGTTACCACCAGCCACACCGATGTGTGATACCTCAGCTTCACCCGGCCCGTTAACCACACAGCCAATCACTGAAACATCCATAGGCACAACAACATCTTCCAGACGCTGTTCCAATGCGTTTACGGTACCAATCACATCAAACTCCTGACGGGAGCATGTTGGGCAGGCAATAAAATTCACACCGCGTGAACGGATACGCAGTGATTTTAAAATATCGAAACCGACTTTGATTTCTTCTACTGGATCAGCCGCCAATGAGATACGCAGGGTATCACCAATGCCTTCACTTAGCAGCATGCCAAGGCCAACTGCAGATTTCACTGAACCTGCACGCGCACCACCTGCCTCGGTAATACCAAGGTGCAGAGGTTGATCAATGCGTTTTGCCAGTTGACGGTAAGATTCAACGGCCAGGAATACATCAGACGCCTTCACACTCACTTTAAACTGGTCAAAGTTGAGGCGATCCAGAATATCAACATGGCGCATCGCCGATTCCACCAATGCTTCTGGTGTTGGCTCGCCATATTTTTCTTGAATATCACGCTCCAGCGAACCACCGTTCACGCCAATGCGGATAGGAATATTTTTGTCACGCGCCGCATCAACCACGGAGCGGATACGTTGCTCATTACCAATATTGCCTGGGTTAATACGAAGACAATCAACGCCATATTCTGCCACCTTGAGGGCAATACGGTAGTCAAAGTGAATATCAGCAACCAATGGGATGGAGCACTGCTGTTTGATCAGTTTGAACGCTTCGGCGGCGTCCATGGTCGGCACAGAAACGCGCACGATGTCTGCACCCACTTTTTCCAGTGCTTTGATCTGAGCAACCGTCGCTTCCACGTCGGTTGTGCGGGTGTTCGTCATTGATTGAACTGCGATCGGAGCGCCATCGCCAATTGGCACATCGCCCACATAAATACGCGTAGACGGACGACGTTTAATAGGAGATTCGGTATGCATTAGGTGTACTCTGGATTACTTTGGAAGGCTCAAACGCGCTACCCGTCCTGATGGGTAGCCACTCAGATCAATGTTTTTGCCATTGTAGGCAAGACTCACAGCAGCTGGTGCACCCAGCACCAACTTAAACGGTGCATCACCGGATAGTTCAACGGTTTCGCCTGCAGATTTTATCCCTGTCAGCAGACGTTTGCCACTGGCATCGCGGATATCCACCCAACAATCGCCATTAAAGGATAAAGATAAAGTCGGCTCCGTCACCACCGGGGTCGAAACAGTTTCTTCAACCTGTTCTGGCGCTTCAACCACTGTTGAAGTTTCAGCGACTTCTTGCGGTGCAGACTCTTGCTCCACTGGAGACTCGGTTTCGACTTCAGGCACAACCTCAGTGACTGTCTCTTCTGCTACAGCATTGTTTTCTTCTGCTTCAATCAGAGCAGGAGCGATGCTTTCGGTCACATCCTGAACCTGTTGATTTTCCAGACCTTCGCTTAGGTCAGTGGCTGCAGGTGTTTCTTCTGTGATTGAAGCAAGAAGGTTGGTGCCTTCTGGTAGTGAAAGCAGAGGATCATTTTGTTGGTTCTGCCACCACCAAAACGCGGTCAAACCCACAGCAGCAGCCAAAATAACCCAGGTCAAACTCATGACACGGCTATCGTCTTTGTCACGACGGGTCTTTCGCGAGAAGCTTTGCATCTTCTGCACGTTATCTTCCGCTTCAGGTGCAGGTTTGAACGTGTGCAGAAGTTCGTCAGCGTTTACGCCGACCAGCTTGGCATATGAACGAATATAACCACGTGTAAACGTGGTTATCTGTTTTTCATCGCAGCAGTTTTCTTCCAGGTCTTGAATAACGGAAACACGAAGTCTCAGGCGGTCAGCTACATCCTGAGCGGATAGCCCCATCGCCTCTCGGGCTTGTCGCAAAACCGTTCCCGGATGTGTCGACTCAACCTCAAACTGCTGTTCTTCGTTTTGTTCAGTATTCATTCGTCAGGTACTGTCTAAATTCTTTTGATTCGGGAAATTTGTCAGCCAGCAGGCTCGCGTAACGTTCCGCCTCCTTTGACCGTCCAGCTTTGTTTTCCAAGTCAGTCATTATTAACAGCGTCGCAGGCTGATAGCCATAGCGTTTGTGAAAATGAAAAAGACGTATTCTTGCTTCATTCAGCTCATCGTCTTCCACTTCCATACGGGCGAGTTTTACGGAAGATAAAGGCCTGTTAGGCTCATGGTCAATAGCTTTGGCGAACCATACTTTCGCGTTATCCCTGCTCCCCTCTTTCATTGCGCAAAGAGCGGCGTTTTCATAACTGCCGGATAACTTGTAATAGTAAGGTTGATCAATCGCCCTCGCAAACGCCCGCTGCGCTTCGTCGTATCGTTCCTGTCGACATAAAAAGACGCCGTAATTGTTCTGAACGTCACCATTTTGTGGTGAATGACGTAACGCTGTTTTGTACTGTTGTTCAGCCTGGTCGTACTCGCCAACTTCCTGAAGATAGTAGGCGAAGGAAATGAGTGAGCGATAATAAGTAGGTGCAAACTGCACCGCCGTTTCAAGATTTTGCCTCGCTCGCTCCCATTGTCCGGCCTTCAAATAGGCAAGACCAAGCGAAATTCTGGACTCAGCTGCGTCAATGCTATCAAACTTCGCGGTATTTTGCTTCTCTGTTACTGTGACACAACCAGCTAATAATCCCATCAATAACAGAGCGCTAAGCGTCCTTGCCATTATCCCATCCTAATCAGTCTGACAAATCAGACTGATTTCACTGGGATTTGCTCCTCAACATTCAGTCTGCTTTGCGTGCGTTTGGTTCGGTCTATCACATCGCCGACGAGCTGACCGCACGCCGCATCAATGTCATCACCACGGGTTTTACGAACGATAACCGTGTAGTCGTATTGCATCAGTGTTTTCTGGAAACGATCGATGCGTGAGTTACTCGGTTTCTTATATGGTGACCCAGGATAAGGGTTAAAAGGAATCAGGTTTATCTTCGCAGGCGTATCTTTTAACAGCTCTGCGAGTTGGCGCGCATGCTCCATATCATCATTGACGTGATCGAGGAGAATATACTCTACGGTGACACGGCCACGGTTCGCATTTGAAGACGCAATATAACGACGTACAGACGCTAAAAACGTTTCAATATCATAGCGATCGTTGATTGGCATGATTTGGCTACGTAGCTCATCAGTCGGCGCGTGAAGGGAAATCGCCAGAGCGACATCAATCTTACCTGCCATCTGATCCAGACCGGAAACCACACCGGAAGTTGATACAGTGACACGGCGTTTTGACAAACCGTAAGCCAGATCATCCAGCATCAGATTCAGCGCTGGGATCAGGTTCTTCATATTCAGAAGAGGCTCACCCATACCCATCATGACCACGTTGGTAATTGGACGACGGCCAGTTTCTTTTTCCACGCCGATTTCTTTAGCTGCACGCCAAACCTGTCCGATGATTTCAGACACTTTCAGATTGCGGTTAAAGCCTTGTTGGGCAGTAGAACAGAATTTACAGTCGAGCGCACAGCCTACCTGGGAAGACACGCACAAGGTTGCACGGTCATCTTCAGGGATATAAACGGTTTCAACGTCCTGATTACCAACACGCATTGCCCATTTGATGGTGCCATCAGAAGAATACTGAGCAGTGCTAACTTCTGGCGCACGGATTTCACAACGCGCATTCAGTTTTTCACGAAGCTTTTTGTTGATGTTGTTCATCTGATCAAAATCATCAACACCGAAATGGTACATCCACTTCATGATCTGATCGGCACGGAACGCCTTTTCGCCTAACTCTTCGGCGAAAAACGCACGTAGCGCCTGTCGATCGAAATCCAGCAGATTGATTTTTTCTGTTGTCATCAGATTGCCTCGTGAACAATAAATCAGTAACCACATCAACCACTCAACATTGGCTGATAAATGGCGGTTCGCCTTAAATCAAGGCGCGAAATTGTACAGCCTTTGTGATCGGGATTCCACCTGTTACTTATAGGCTTATTCTAGTGTGTAAACCTGCCAGAAACTAAAAAGGAGAGCCAAAGCTCTCCTTTTATCTTATCTATGAAGCAATTACAGAGTACGAGGACAAATCTCATCATCGGCGAAAAAGTAAGCAATTTCTCGCTCTGCTGAAGTCGGGCTGTCAGAGCCGTGTACTGAGTTAAAACGCATGCTCTCAGCAAAGTCTGCACGCAGTGTGCCGCAGGCCGCTTCTTCTGGGTTGGTCTTACCCATCAGTTCACGGTAACGCGCAATCGCGTCTTCGCCTTCGAGAACCTGTACGGTCACCGGACCAGAAGTCATGAACTCAACCAAACCGTCGTAAAATGGCTTGCCTTCATGCTCGGCATAAAAACCTTGTGCCTGTTCTTTTGTCAGGTGAAGCATTTTTGCTGCGACAATTTGCAGACCAGCCGCTTCAATACGCTGATAAATAGCGCCAATCAGATTACGTTTTACTGCGTCGGGCTTAACGATTGAAAAAGTGCGCTCAATAGTCATTCTATCTTCCTTTTATTTTTCTACAGATACGCAAGCATTGCTCTGTTATCTGTTTGTATTCACAAAGGTAGCCTACCAGAGCGCAATGCCAGACCCTACCCTGACATTGCGGAAGCGTTAACTGTGTTGATAAAACACCTAACTTTTGTAGCGATTACTGGCTTGACTCATTCATCAGAATACGAGCCAGCGTTTTAACGCCCATACCCGTTGCACCTACAGACCACTTATCGCTTGGCGTTTTGCGGTAAGTCCCGGAGCAATCCAGGTGAACCCAGCCTTCTTTGTAGTTGTCGACAAAGTAGGAAAGGAAAGCTGCCGCCGTGCTCGCACCCGGTGAGTATTGACCTGCGCCAACGTTTGCAAGATCAGCAAAGTTAGATGGCAGCATCTGACGGTGGAACTCAGCCAGTGGCAACTGCCACATGCCTTCGTTTTCCGCTTCTGCAGCTGACAGACAGCGTTGAGAAAGTGCCTGGTCAAAGCTAAACAGCGCATGGTAGTCATTGCCTAGCGCTGCCTTTGCAGCACCGGTCAAAGTAGCACAATCGATGGTCAGAGCTGGGGTGAATTTGTTCGCGTAAAGAAGGCCATCCGCCATCACCAAGCGCCCTTCGGCATCTGAATTTAGTACTTCAACGGTCACGCCGTTTTTGTACGTGATGATGTCACCCAGCTTGTAGGCGTTGCTGGAAATCATGTTCTCTGCACAGCAAAGAATCAATTTAACGCGCTTGTTGAGACCTTGAGCGACTGCCAGTCCCAGACCACCGGTCGCCATCGCTGCGCCGCCCATGTCTGCCTTCATTGAATCCATGAACGCCGACTGTTTAATGCTGTAGCCGCCTGAGTCGAAAGTAATACCTTTACCGATAATACAAGCGAACACTTCAGCGTCTTTGTCGCCAGTTGGGTTGTAATCAAGCTGAAGCATCGCCGGCTTACGCGCTGAACCGCGGCCTACGGTGTGGGTACCCACCCAGCCTTGCTCGAGCAGATCAGCACCGGAAACAATTTTGTAGCTGACATGTTCAGGATTTGGCGCCTGAGATTTAATGAACTCACCGGCGCGGACAGCCAGCTGTTGCGGACCAACTTCTTCAGCGGTTTCATTGATAATTTGACGAACCCAATCGGTCGCGACAATGCGATCATTCAGCACTTTCTGAGCAGCGTCTTCCAACTCTGCATCGAAATCGAAACCAGGCTTAGGGCCACGCAGCCCCTGATAGAATGCCCACGCGGTTTCCAAATCCCAGCTATCACCAACCAGAGAAACTTTGCGAATACCCTGCATATCCAGTTTACGAGCAGCTTGCTGAACCGGCGTGAGTTTATCGTCACCTGAGGCGTGAACCACTGCGCCTTGCTGATTAAAAGAAACCAGTGCATTCGCACCCCAAGTCTCACCCGCAGCTTCGTGTGATAGCGTGATACGCATTTTGTCAGTCATGCTGAACTCCTTTTTCCTGTTACCCCGCACATCGTTGCGGAGCATTAAATTTGGGCTGATTTTTCTTTTTAGAGTACGCCATCTTTATGACGTTTTATCAGAAGTGCCCCAAATCGTCTGTTCATAGAGGTTCCAGCTCAATTTGGGGATAAAACAAAGCGGGCATCATGCCCGCTTGGATAGTCTCAATCTGCCTGCTTTACTGGCGTAAAACAAGGTCTTTAATCCATTTCTTCCATCCAGCACAGGATGATCGCCTCTAAGATCTTCTCATTGGAGCGGTTTGGATCGTCAGAGAAGTCTTCAAGCTCCGTCACCCAACGGTGCAGGTCAGTAAAACGCACCGTTTTCGGATCAGTATCAGGGAATTGTTCTACCAGCTCAATCGCGATATCACGCGAATCGGTCCATGTCAGGCTCATAGTTTTTGCTCCCTTATCAGATTAGTGATTTTCTGCAGCGTGGTTTAGGGTATAACGCGGAATTTCTACCACCAGATCTTCATCAGCCACTTTTGCCTGACAGCCCAAGCGTGACTCAGGCTCCAGACCCCATGCTTTATCCAGCATGTCGTCTTCCAGCTCATCGCTTTCATCCAGAGAATCAAATCCTTCGCGGATGACTACGTGGCAGGTCGTACAAGCGCACGACTTTTCACAGGCATGTTCAATCGCAATACCGTTACGCAGTGCAACGTCCAGCACAGTGTCACCGGTCTTTGCTTCCAACACCGCGCCTTCTGGGCAGAGATCCTGGTGTGGCAGAACAACAATCTTTGGCATGTTTAAACCTCGTCAATGGAATGGCCAGCCAGTGCTTCACGGATGGATTTGTCCATACGACGTGAGGCAAACTCCTGACTCGCTTTATCTGTATCTTTGATGCCTTGTTCAATAGCTGCGGCATCGTCACCGTTACGGAGCGCAATCAGCGCTTCAATCGCTTTCACCAGCGCTTGCTGCTCTTCGTCTGACAGCAGCGCTTCGCCGTCTGCTTGCATCGCAACCAGCAGACCTTCAATCACACGATCGGCTTCAACGCGTTGCTCCGCCAGATAACGGGCGTCTTTGTCGTCCTGCGCATGAGTGAACGATGACTTGATCATATCGGCAATTTCGGTATCGCTCAGGCCGTAAGACGGTTTCACCTGAATCGATGCCTGCACTTCAGTGCTCTTTTCCATCGCTGTAACAGATAGCAGGCCATCGGCGTCAACCTGGTAGGTCACGCGAATGTGCGCTGCGCCTGCAGCCATTGGTGGAATGCCTTTCAGGGTAAAATCCGCCAGCGAACGACAGTCATCCACCATTTCGCGCTCGCCCTGAACCACGTGCACTTTCATGCCCGTCTGGCCATCTTTGAACGTGGTGAACTCTTGCGCACGCGCAACAGGGATAGTGGTATTGCGTGGAATAATTTTCTCGACCAGACCGCCCATGGTTTCAATACCCAAAGAAAGCGGAATCACGTCCAGCAACAGCATTTCACCATCCGGCTTATTACCTACCAGAATGTCGGCCTGTGTCGCTGCACCGATGGCAACAACTTTATCCGGATCAATGCTGGTCAGCGGTGTGCGGTCGAAGAACTCGCCAACTTTTTCGCGAACCAGTGGTACACGGGTAGAACCACCCACCATCACCACTTCCAGCACTTCTTCAGCGGAAACGCCAGCATCTTTCAGTGCGCGGCGACAAGACAACAGGGTTTTCTTTACCAGCGCGCCAATCAGATCGTCGAACTGTTCGCGGCTCAGTGTGCCTTTCCAGCCAAGCACATCGATATCTGCGACATCGCTTGCGCTCAAAGCAACTTTTGCGCTGTTAGCGGCATTCATCAAGCGCGCACGGTCATCGCCGGAAAGCGCACCAAATCCTGCCTGCTCGGAGATCCAGTCTGCGACAAGGTGATCAAAGTCATCACCGCCCAGCGCTGAATCACCGCCTGTAGCCAGCACTTCAAACACACCTTTTGAAAGGCGGAGAATAGAGATATCAAACGTACCGCCGCCTAGATCGTAGACAGCAATAACACCTTCCTGACCCGAGTCCAGACCGTAAGCGATCGCAGCTGCGGTTGGTTCGTTCAGGAGACGAAGTACCTTCAGGCCGGCAAATTTAGCGGCATCTTTGGTCCCCGCGCGCTGCGCATCGTCAAAGTAAGCGGGAACTGTGATAACCACACCTTCCAACTCGCCACCCAGTGCTTCTTCTGCACGCGCATTGACGGCACGTAGGATATCCGCAGAAACTTCAATCGGGTTTTTCTTGCCCGCACGGGTGTTGATCAATGGCAGACCATTGTCAGATGCAGACAGTTCATAAGGAAGGTTGGGATAACGGGTCTGAACGTCCGCCAATGAGCGGCCCATCATGCGTTTGACGGAAGAAACCGTGTTTGCGCTGTCGGTTTCTGACATCGCTTTTGCAGCATATCCCACCGTTACGTCATCACCGTAGTGAACCACAGAAGGGATCAGCGCCCGACCATCAAGGTCATTAAGGGTGCTCGCAGTGCCGCTTCGGACTGAAGCAACGAGAGTATTGGTAGTCCCTAGGTCAATACCCACCGCAAGCTTGTGCTCGTGCGGTGCAGCACTCTGACCAGGTTCTGCAATTTGTAACAGTGCCATAGTGGTTCCTGTAGCCTGATCAGCGTGCTGAATTAACCCAGCAGCCGATCTTCGATTCGTTCGATTTCTTGCTTGAGTTTGACCAAGAACTTCAGCTTGCGAACGCTTATCGCCGCATCCTGCCACTGCTCGCCATTTAGTTGTTCTTTCAATTCGGCAAGCATGGCTTTGTGGAGTTTCTCCACGCCTTGTTCAAAGTCGAACAACAATACATCCGGCTCATCGCTGTCTGCAATCTCTTCCAGCTCTTCTCTCAGCTCCATTTGCTGCATCAAGAATTCTGGATCTTGCATCGTCTGCTGCTCATCGCGCAATTCTACGCCATTGAGAGAGAGAAGGTATTCGGCACGACGCACCGGATCACTCAGCGTTTGATAAGCATCATTAATTTGCGCGGCTTTCTGCACAGCAAGCAGGCGTTCCTGCTCGGAAGCAGTGGCAAATTTGTCCGGATGGAAACGTCGTTGAAGTTCGCGAAACTGCGAAGAAAGAGAGCTACCATCCAGCTCGAACTGCGATGATAGCCCAAATAGTTCGAAATGATTCATATCATCTCACGAGTTAAACGTTAAAGCTTTCGCCGCAACCACACTCGCTGCTTACGTTGGGGTTGTTGAACTGGAAGCCTTCGTTAAGGCCTTCTTTGGTGAAATCAAGTTCAGTACCATCTAAGTACAAGAGACTTTTACTATCGACGATCACTTTGACGCCGTATTGTTCAAAGTCGAACACTTGATCTTCTTCTTGAAGTTCATCAACGAATTCCAGTACATAAGCCATTCCCGAACAGCCTGACGTGCGAACACCCAAGCGAAGGCCGATGCCTTTTCCGCGGTTTTCCAAGAAGGTGCGAACGCGTAATGCCGCCGCGTCAGTCATAGTAATGGCCATATGTACAACAACCCTTTAAATCGTATTAAGCTTCGTGTTTTTTCTTATAGTCGCTTACTGCTGCTTTGATAGCATCTTCCGCGAGGATTGAGCAGTGAACCTTCACAGGAGGAAGTTCCAGCTCTTCTGCAATTTCAGCATTCTTGATAGCTGCTGCTTCGTCCAAAGACTTGCCTTTCACCCACTCAGTGACCAGTGAACTTGACGCAATCGCTGAACCACAGCCGTAGGTTTTGAACTTCGCATCTTCAATGATGCCTTGCTCATTTACCTTGATTTGCAGTTTCATCACGTCACCACACGCTGGTGCGCCAACCATGCCGCTACCTACGTTTGGATCGTTTTTGTCAAAAGCACCCACGTTACGTGGATTTTCATAATGATCGATTACTTTTTCGCTGTAAGCCATGATCTTATCCTCAAAACCCTGAGACCGCTTAGTGGTGTGCCCACTCAACAGTGCTTAAATCAATACCTTCTTTGTACATGTCCCACAGTGGCGACATTTCGCGCAGCTTGGTGACCGCTTTGCGTACTTGCTCAACCGCGTAGTCTACTTCTTCTTCAGTAGTAAAACGGCCAAACGAGAAGCGGATAGAGCTGTGTGCCAGTTCGTCATCCAGACCCAGCGCACGAAGTACATACGAAGGTTCCAGGCTTGCAGATGTACATGCAGAGCCGGAAGAAACCGCTAAATCTTTCAATGCCATCAACAGTGATTCACCTTCAACGAAAGCAAAGCTCACGTTCAGGTTTGACGCGACGCGCTGCTCAAGGTCGCCGTTTACATAAACCGCTTCCAGATCTTTTACGCCATCGTAGAAGCGATTACGCAGTGCCAGCGAGTGCGCCATGTCTTGCTCAAGTTCTTCTTTCGCAATACGGAACGCTTCACCCATACCCACGATTTGGTGAGTTGGCAATGTACCAGAGCGGAAACCGCGCTCATGACCACCACCGTGCATTTGAGCTTCGAGGCGAATACGTGGCTTACGACGAACGTACAGAGCGCCGATACCTTTCGGGCCGTATGCCTTGTGTGCGCTCATTGAAATCAGGTCAACTTTGATTTCCTGAGTGTCCAACGGCAATTTACCGATAGATTGCGCCGCATCAACGTGGAAGACCACCTTGCGTTCACGACATAGTTCGCCGATCGCTGCAATGTCTTGAACCACGCCAATTTCGTTGTTCACGTGCATGATAGAAACAAGGATGGTGTCTTCGCGGATGGCGTCGGCCAGCTTGTTTAGATCGACGATACCGTTTGATTCGGGCTCGAGGTAAGTCACTTCAAAACCTTCACGCTCCAGCTGACGGCATGGGTCCAGTACAGCTTTGTGCTCAGTTTTGCAGGTGATGATGTGCTTGCCTTTCTTACCGTAGAAATGCGCTACACCTTTAATTGCCAGGTTGTCAGATTCTGTTGCACCAGAAGTGAACACGATCTCACGTGGGTCCGCGTTTAGGTAGTTGGCGATGTTTTCACGGGCAGTATCCACTGCCTCTTCCGCCTGCCAGCCGAAACGGTGCGAACGGGATGCAGGGTTACCAAAACAACCGTCAAGGGTCAGGTACTGCATCATCTTTTCAGCAACACGCGGATCCACTGGGCATGTCGCTGAATAGTCAAAATAGATTGGCAATTTCATTTGTGTCTCCAAGTACTCCGGCACTACTAATTACGAGCGAAAATTCACACCCAAAGTGGTGGCTGGCTTTTCACTGCCACTGGAGTTTAAACCATGTCTAACAATTGTTGAGGACTCAAGTGAGGAGTCCTGACGATCCGCGACATGCTTGACTTCGTTGTCTTGCATGAGTTCGCCGAGCGTAATGTCATTTAAAAAGCTGCTGATACGGGAGCTAAGGTCACGCCATAGCGTGTGCGTCAGACAGCGTGTTCCGCCTTGGCAATCGCCTTTGCCTTGACACTTGGTCGCATCGACCGATTCATCAACAGCGGCAATCACCATGCCGACTGCAATTTCATTTGCATTCACCCCGAGTCGATAACCGCCACCTGGACCACGTACACTGGAAACCAGGCCTGCTTTACGAAGGCGAGAGAAAAGTTGCTCCAGATATGACAGAGAGATCCCTTGACGCTCTGAAATATCAGCTAGAGGCACAGGCCCCATCTCGGAGTGCAGCGCGACATCGAGCATCGCAGTAACGGCATATCTGCCTTTCGAAGTCAGTCTCATAACATCCTACCTGTGAGCGAGTAATGCACTGAGTCTGACATACCCGACTAAAAGGGTCAAGTATTTAACCTACTAATTTAGTCAGGCTTTTAGCCGCAATTTTAAAGCGGTTATTTTTGCTTCTCTTTGTTGTGTTTTTCAACCGAAGAGAGCACACCACGAAGAATATTCAGTTCCTGACTTTCTGGTCTTGCGCGGTTAAACAAACGACGCAGTTTAGTCATCACCATGCCCGGGTGGGATTTATTGATGAAGCCAGTGGTATCCAGAACCTGTTCAAGGTGAGCGTAAAAACGCTCCAAGTCTTCAGCCAGCGGGTAAGGCTGCTCTTTCACTTCCCCTTTGTATGCCTGACTGTCCAGCCAAGCCATTCGTGCTTCGTAGCAAAGGGTTTGCACCGCCATGGCAAGGTTCAGCGAGCTATATTCCGGGTTAGCAGGAATAGCCACGTGAAAATGACATGCCTGAAGTTCTTCATTTGTCAGACCCGTACGCTCACGACCAAACACGAATGCCACAGGATATTGGACCGCTTCTTCAATGGCTTTCACGCCGCATTCGCGGGAATCCAGCATTGGCCATTCCAGTGAACGGTTACGGGCACTGGTTCCAATCACAAGACCACAATCAGCAACCGCTTCTTCCACGGTATCAACGATACGCGCGTTGTTAGCAATATCACTGGCTCCGGCAGCAAGCGCTATCGCCTGCCCATCGACCTGACAATCAGGCGCGACCAACACCATATGTTTCAGCCCCATCACTTTCATTGCCCGAGCAGCAGATCCGATGTTGCCTGAATGTGTGGTGCCTACCAGCACGATTCGAATATTTTCTAACATTTCGCTATCACTGATTTACTTTGAGGAAGAAAAGCCGCCGGATTCTAACACAGCAGCTTTTGTTTTACCCTTTTTACAGCCCGTCATATAAGACGAGCGAACAAAAAATAACCGCTTCCCTTTTGGTTCAGCTCTGATATACTCGCCGCCGCTTTCCGTTCTTTAACATCCGTTGGGAAATTCGTATGCATCCTATGCTAAATATTGCCATTCGCGCAGCGCGAAAGGCAGGCGACTTTATCGCTAAATCTGCTGAGAACTCTGATAACGTTGAAACGACTCAGAAAGGTTCTAATGACTTTGTCACTAACATCGACAAAGCAGCTGAGCAAATCATTATCGACGTAATCAAGAAGTCTTACCCTGAGCACAACATCGTGACTGAAGAAGCCGGTGTGGTTGCAGGTAAAGACACTGATTACCAATGGATCATCGACCCACTGGATGGCACCACTAACTTCGTTAAAAACTTCCCACACTTCTCTGTGTCTATTGCTCTGCGCATTAAAGGCCGTACTGAAGTAGCGTGTGTTTACGATCCAATCCGTAACGAGCTTTTCTCTGCTCAGCGTGGCGCAGGTGCGCAGTTGAACAGCAAGCGTATCCGTGTAGGCGTTGCGAAAGATCTTAACGGCACCGTTCTGGCAACTGGCTTCCCGTTCAAAGCAAAGCAACACTCAGAAGGCTTCATCAAAGTTGTTAGCGCACTGTTTGTAGACTGTGCTGACTTCCGCCGCACTGGTTCTGCCGCTCTTGACCTGTGTTATGTAGCTGCTGGCCGCGTAGATGGTTTCTTCGAGCTGGGCCTGAAACCTTGGGATATCGCTGCAGGTGAACTGATTGCCCGTGAAGCTGGTGCAATTTGTACTGACTTCGCTGGCGGTACTGACTACGTTCAATCTGGCAACATCGTGACTGCGAATCCTAAAGTACTGAAAGGTATTTTGGCGAAAATTCGCGACAACGCGAATGAAGCGATGAAAAAATAAGATTCGTTAGAATCAATAAAACGGCGTCCCTCGGGACGCCGTTTTTGTTTGTTGGCTGCGTAGTTTAAGCCGTTAGAACCATATATCTAGTGCTATTGCTCTTCCTAGGACCTGCTTTTCCTAGGCCCCAGGACCTCAAATAAAAACGGAGCCAATCGGCTCCGTTTTTTGTTAAGGCATACTGTCGAATTCTTCGCCTTCTTTTTCCACCGGTGGCGGTGGAAGCAGGTGCTCGCGGGTAATACCCAGTTTGAGCGCCAGCGCAGATGCCACGTAAATAGACGAGTAAGTACCGATTGTGATACCAATCAGCAATGCTGTCGCAAAGCCGTGGATCATGGCACCGCCTTGAAGGAAGAGCGCGATAACCACGAACAACGTCGTACCCGACGTAATCAAGGTACGGCTCAGTGTCTGCGACACAGACGCGTTCACGATTTCGTCGGCATCGCCCTTACGCATCTTGCGGAAGTTCTCACGGATACGGTCGTATACAACGATGGTATCGTTGAGTGAGTAACCAACAACGGTCAGCAATGCTGCGACAATGGTGAGGTCAACTTCAATCTGCAGGAACGAGAAGATACCCAGCGTGATAATCACGTCGTGTGCGAGAGAAACCACTGCACCCGCAGCCAGACGCCATTCGAATCGCAAAGAGACATACAGCAGAATACAGATCAGCGATACCAGTATCGCCAGACCACCCGCTTCTGTCAGTTCGTCACCCACGTTAGGGCCAACGAACTCGATACGGCGCATTTCTACTGCCTGACCCGTGCCTTCTTTAATAGCATCCAGGATCTGGTTACCCAGTAATTCACCTTGCGCATCTTCGCGTGGACGAAGGCGAACCATCACGTCACGTGCAGTACCGAAGTTCTGAACAATCGCATCACCAAAGCCTTTTGCTTCCAGTGACTCACGAATCAGTGGCAGGTTTGCTGGTTGCTCAAAACCCACTTCAATCAGTGTACCGCCAGTGAAGTCCAAGCCCCAGTTCAGCCATTTGGTAGACAGGCTGAAAATAGAAGCCGCAATCATGACAACCGACAGGAAAAATGCCGGCTTCGACCAACGCATAAAGTCGATGCTAAAGTCAGGCCTTAATAGTTGAAACATCTTAATGCCTCCTTAAATCGACAGCTTGTTAATGCGCTTACCGCCGTACACCAGGTTAACCAGACAACGGGTACCGATAATTGCAGTAAACATAGACGTCAGAATACCGATCGACAGTGTCACAGCGAAGCCTTTCACCGCGCCTGTACCCACAGCAAACAGAATGATTGCAGTGATCAGTGTGGTGATGTTCGCATCGGCAATGGTGCTGAATGCGTTCGCATAGCCCTGATGGATCGCCTGCTGAGGATTACGCCCTTCATTGAGCTCCTCACGGATACGCTCAAAGATAAGGACGTTGGCATCAACCGCCATACCCACTGTCAGAACGATACCTGCGATACCTGGCAAGGTCATTGTCGCCCCAGGAATCATCGACATCACACCGATAATCAGGATGATGTTTGCCGCCAGCGCACAGTTCGCAAAAAGACCGAATCGACGGTAGTAAACCAGCGTGAACAGCATGACCGCCAGCAGACCCCAGATACAGGCTTTGATACCCATATCGATGTTCTGTTGACCCATTGATGGACCAATGGTGCGCTCTTCAACAATGGAGATTGGCGCGATCAAAGCACCTGCGCGCAGCAGCAGTGCAAGGTTATGCGCTTCTGCCTGGGAGTCGATACCCGTGATACGGAAGTTACGGCCAAGTGCGGTCTGAATCGTCGCTTGGTTGATCACTTCCTCATGCTTAGAAAGAATCACCTTGCCATTTTCATCGCGCTTACCACTGTCTTTGTATTCTGCAAACACGGTGGCCATCAGCTTGCCGACATTGTTCTTACTGAACGCTGCCATTTTGCTGCCGCCGTCGCTATCCAGCGAGATATTTACCTGCGGACGGCTGTATTCGTCGAAGCTTGAGCTCGCATCAGTGATGCTTGAACCGCCCAGAATCACACGTTTTTTCAGCACAACCGGACGACCGTCACGGGTGTATTTGATTTCGCTGCCCGGTGGTACACGGCCTGCGGCCGCAGCAGCTAGATCGGCGCTGTCATCCACTTCACGGAATTCCAAGGTTGCAGTTGCACCCAAGATTTCTTTCGCACGTGCCGTGTCCTGAACACCCGGTAACTCAACCACGATGCGGCTTGCACCTTGGCGTTGCACCAGTGGCTCAGCAACCCCCAGCTCGTTAACACGGTTACGCAGGATAGTAATGTTCTGCTCAACGGCGTAGTTACGGATTTCCTGAAGACGTTCTTCAGTGAACTTCGCAGAAACGGCAAAACGGGCACTATCGGTGGTGAACACCATATCTGGGTGTAGTCTAGCGAGTTCACTTTCTGCAGCATCCATGTCCGCTTCATTACGCAGCATCACTTCAATGTTGTCCTCACCACCCACGCGGATACCGCGGTAACGGATTTTGGCTTCACGAAGTTCAGTACGGAAGGTGTCTTCCTGCTGGGTAAGCAGTTTTTCCATTGCCGCGTCCATGTCCACTTCCATCAGGAAATGCACACCACCACGGAGATCCAGACCCAGTTTCATTGGGTTAGCACCAATGGCTTCCAGCCAATCAGGCGTTGCAGGAGCAAGGTTAAGCGCAACAATCAGACCGTCTTCTTTCAGTTCGCTGTTTAGAACGTCACGAGCTTCAATCTGATTATCAGTGTCGGAGAAACGAACCAGTACAGTGCCGTTTTCTAGCGCAATGGATTTATAAGAGATTTTATCTTTTTCGAGGGAAGATTTGACGGTGTCCAGTGTGGAGAGATCAACCGAGGCGCCACGCGCCCCGGTGATTTGAACCGCTGGATCTTCACCGTAAATATTGGGAAGTGCATAAAGGGCGCCGACAAAAATGACCAACACCACCATAATGTACTTCCACAAAGGATAACGGTTTAGCACTGCTAGGATCCTTTATGGCTATGGGGTTACAGCGACTGAATGGTGCCTTTTGGCAGAACTGCAGTCACAAAATCCTTTTTGATGGTCACTTCGTTGTTGTCGCTCAGTGCGATAACGATGAAGTCGTTGTCATCAGAAATCTTAGTAATTTTACCCACCAGGCCGCCACCGGTCAGAACTTCATCGCCCTTGCCCATTGATGCCATCAGGTTCTTGTGCTCTTTCACACGTTTCGCCTGTGGACGGTAAATCATGAAGTAGAAAATAACGGCAAACAGGCCAAGCATGATAAATAGCTGCATACCGCCGCCTTGTGGTGCGCCTTCTGCTGCTGCATGAGCTTGAGAAATAAACATTCAGTAACGTCCTCGTATCAATATGAACATTTTCTAGATTTTCGCCCCACCGAAAGCACTCTTTTGGCGAAGCGAGAATTCTTAGTCTTCTTTCAGCGGTGGCACTTCACGGCCACGGCGTTCGTAGAATTCCTTAACAAAGGTCTCTAATCTACCTTCGTCAATAGCGTTACGCAAACTCTCCATCAGACGCTGGTAGTAACGCAGGTTGTGGATGGTGTTAAGGCGAGCGCCCAGAATTTCGTTACAGCGATCAAGATGATGCAGATACGCCTTGCTGTAGTTGCGGCAAGTGTAACAGTCGCACTCTGGATCCAGTGCAGTTGTGTCACTTTTATGCTTCGCATTACGGATCTTGATCACACCGCCAGTGACAAACAGGTGGCCGTTACGCGCGTTACGCGTTGGCATGACACAGTCGAACATGTCGATACCACGGCGAACACCTTCCACCAAATCTTCCGGTTTACCTACGCCCATCAGGTAACGTGGCTTATCTTCCGGCAGTTTTGGACAGGTATGTTCCAGAACGCGATGCATGTCTTCTTTTGGCTCACCCACCGCCAGACCACCGACCGCATAACCATCAAAACCAATGTTGGTCAGGCCTTCGACTGACACATCGCGCAGGTCTTCATAGACAGACCCTTGAACGATGCCAAACAGTGCATTTTTGTTGCCCATTTTGTCGAAATGGTTGCGGCTACGCTGTGCCCAACGCAGGCTCATTTCCATCGACTTCTTCGCTTCTTCGTGTGTCGCTGGGTATGGCGTACATTCGTCGAAGATCATCACGATGTCAGAACCCAGATCGTATTGGATTTCCATCGACTTCTCTGCGTCCATGAAAATCTTGTCACCATTCACTGGGTTACGGAAATGAACACCTTCTTCAGTGATTTTGCGCATTGCACCCAGGCTGAATACCTGGAAACCGCCTGAATCGGTCAGGATAGGCCCCTGCCAGTTCATGAAATCGTGCAGGTCACCATGGGCACGCATCACTTCCTGACCTGGGCGTAGCCACAGGTGGAAAGTGTTACCCAGTAGAATTTGTGCACCGGTATCTGCCACTTCTTCCGGCGTCATCCCTTTTACGGTGCCGTAAGTACCCACAGGCATAAATGCCGGGGTTTCAACAGTGCCGCGTTCAAAAACTAGACGACCACGACGCGCGCGGCCTTCTTTCTTAATCAGTTCGTATTTCACGATACCTCCGAAATGCCAGAGAAACAGTCTGGCGCTAATGTGCCTGTCGCACAGAGACAAAACTGGCTGTCGCAAAATTGCTGACAGCCAGTTGAATTTGGAGTCACCCCATCACAAATAGCGATGAGGTGTAAATTATACCTCAGTCTGGCGGGTAACAAACATCGCATCTCCGTAACTGAAGAAACGATATTCATTGTTCACGGCTTCTTTGTAGGCATTCATCACGTGGTCATAACCTGCAAAAGAAGAAACCAGCATGATCAGCGTCGATTCCGGTAGGTGAAAGTTCGTGACCAATGCGTCCACCAGCCGCCACTCGTAACCCGGATAGATGAAAATCTGGGTATCGTTGAAGAAAGGCTTCAATTCAGTGCCTTCATTCTTTGAATGCTGAGCTGCACTTTCCAGTGAACGGACTGACGTTGTGCCTACTGCAATCACGCGGTTACCGCGCGCTTTGGTTGCCAGAACTGCATCTACCACTTCTTGTGGCACTTCAGCATATTCAGAGTGCATCACGTGATCATTGATGTCATCGACACGCACCGGTTGGAAAGTACCGGCGCCAACGTGAAGAGTCACAAATGCTGTTTCTACGCCTTTCTCTTTGAGTGCAGCAAGGATGCTTTCATCAAAGTGCAGACCTGCTGTCGGCGCTGCGACTGCCCCCGGTTTTTCGTTGTAAACCGTTTGGTATCGTTCTTTGTCAGACTCTTCATCAGGACGATCGATATAAGGCGGCAACGGCATGTGGCCAACCTGATTTAAGATATCAAGTACAGCTTGCTCTCCGCTGAAGTGAATTTCAAAAAGCGCATCATGACGGGCAACCATCTCCGCTTCAAACTCGTCGTTCTCACCCAGAAACAACTGTGTACCCGGCTTGGGCGGTTTAGATGCTCGGACATGTGCAAGGATCGACTTTTCATCCAACATACGCTCCACCAGCACTTCAATCTTGCCACCGGACGCTTTGCGGCCATAAACGCGCGCGGGGATCACCCGGGTGTTGTTGAACACCATCAAGTCACCTGGCTCAACAAGATCAAGAATGTCAGTGAATTGCTTATGACTCAGCTCACCGGTATTGCCGTTCAGTTGCAGCAAACGGCTCGCAGTGCGATCGGGTTGCGGATAGCGCGCGATCAGCGAGTCGGGAAGGTCAAAATGAAAATCGGATACTTGCATCGAAAAAGCCCCATTCTACAGCAGCCCGCTAGTATAGGCTGCTGTGCTGCAATATCAAGCAGGATGGGGCTTGCCCGCTGCAATTCCAGCGGGCAAATTGTGAGGAGTTATGACAGTCGGCGGCGGAAAGTCAGAAACCCTAATGAGAGCAATGATAGCCAAGCGAAAGAGCCGCCGCCTCCTCCTGAGTTCAAAATAGCAGGAGAGAAGCTATTGCAGCTTCCCACCTGACAGCTACTCACCCAGCTTGAGTAGTTAGATACTTGCGTAAATACGTCCGGCAACCGATTTATTGGGCAATTTTGGCTACTTGTTTTAACGCCAAAGCTCACCACGCCAACAAGTTTTGAGGTGCCATTGTCAATCCAAACCAAAGGACCACCAGAGTCTCCATTACACGCAGTAATAGAGCTCTGTTCAGCACAAAGGTAATTGTTTTCATAACTAGCAATGGCAAACAAGTTCAAATCAGTCTCAGCGGCCCATTGACTGGCACATGTGCTATCAGAAACGGCAGAAAGCGTGGCTTTTTGCAAAATATCAGTGCTTTGGGTGCCAAATACGTTCGTAAATCCCCACCCTGTTAACTGAAGGTCTTGGTTATTGTTCCCGGCGTTGCTATCCAAAGCAGATTGATCAACAAGTGTCGCCAGAGAAATGCTGGATGCATTAGCGTTGATATCCGAACTAAGTTGAAGCAAGGCAATATCATTAGAGAAGTTGTCTTTGTTGTAGTCCCTGTGGGCAAATGTGGCTGAAACACCAGAACGGAAATTATTGAAGTCTGCGCCATCAATAACGGCGGTGCCTGTGTAAACAGAGACTTCACTAGCTGGAGCAAGGGAGTACGCATCGTTTTCATCAGCAAGGTCGAGACAGTGCGCTGCCGTTAACACCCAGCGGGAGCCGATAACGATGCCTCCACAAAATGCGGTTCCGCCTGAACGTCTGATCGTGACAGCCGCCTGCCAGGGCGCTTCGGAAATCGTGGCATCTTGCCCACCAACAATTCGGGGACTGACAGCATTCTCTGCATTGCTTGATGGAGCAAACGCACTTGTCAGCATCGCAACCGCGACAACATACTTCTTACTAAACATATTCCTTTGCCAACCCATAATTCCTAGACTTTGAAAAACCGTATCTTAATCAGTCTGGCTGGCAAAGGAATCAGTAGCGGGTATGTCAGAAAAGTCTCGCTCTTACACCATCTCTTCATCCTTGAGACAATGAAGGTAAGATCCTATTATTCCAATCAAATACCTTATAGAAAATCCGGTCAGGGCAAAAAAAATTGCAAACAAGCCAATCCCACCACCCCCACCGGATCCCTGCACTACAGTCGAAGACCGGCTCGCACAACTCCCACTTTGGCAGTTGGAAATCCAACTGATGTAAGTAGCAACCTGGGTAAAAACGTCTGGAACCGTCGGGGACGCGCACTGCGAAGCCACACCGAAGCTCACCAAGCCTATCAGGGTTGCGCCGCCATCTGCATCACCAGCGCGGGAAGGGTCGTACCAAATTAGTGGGCCGCCTGAGTCTCCATTACAAGCACCCACACCGCTTGCCTGAGCACAGAAGTACTTAGATTGGTAATCAGACACATCAGTCAAGGTTGTGCCCCAAGCAGAAGCGCAACTGGCATCTGTCAGTGCAGAAAGCGTGGCTTTTTGTAGTGTTGTGGTCGATTGGCTTCGTCCGGTGTCCGTATAACCCCACCCGGTTAGCTGCATATCATTGTTGTTGAGGTTTCCCGTTGCATCGACGGCAGCTTGTACCGTGTCATTGGGCAACACCATGGTTGAGGCATTGGGATGAACATCCGAGGAAAGTTTTACCAGGGCAATATCGTTTTGCAGTGTGTCTTTGTCGTAGCTACTGTTGGCATAGATAGATTCAACGGAAGATTGAAAAGACGAAAAATTTGCCCCGTTGATCTCCGCTGTGCCCGTGTAGACGGAAACTGAGTTGGCGGACGCCAAAGAAAAAGGATCATCATCGTCGGCAGTATCAAGGCAATGCGCCGCGGTCAAAATCCAGCGGGAAGAGATCACCACCCCGCCACAAAAAGCGTTACCAATTCTGATAAATGCCTGCCAGGGAGCATCGCTGATGGAAGCATCTGTCCCACCAACAACATTAGGAGACGGCTCTGCGGCCTGCCCTAAAAATGAAGAGAAAAATAAGGATAGTATTGCGAGTTTCATGCGCATTATCATCGCCCCTAAAAACAAAAAAGTGTTGTTTGGCGCCGCTGCGCCCCGGTGCGTTGCTACTGCTTGAAACAACCTTGGCGTCATTCAGAATTTCCGGATGGAAGTTTGAATGTCGTCACCTAAAGTCCCTGCCTTTTTAGCTACATTCGAGATATAGCCTTACTAATTATAGGTATTTCTGGAGGCAGAATGTTTACCGTTAATGACATGATGAGTTCCGACCCCATCACACTCTCTTCTAAGGATAAGATATCTGACGCAAAGTGCCTGATGGATTCCCGCCGTATTCGCCACGTTCCTATCGTCAGTGCTTCCGGAAAATTGGAAGGACTGGTCACTCAGCGTGACGTCCTCGCTGCTCAAACATCCAGTCTGGAAAAAGCTGTTGGTGATAACGACCCCATGCAAGCGCCTTTGTCGCGATTCCTCAAGCGTTCTTTATATACGGTGTCACCGTGTGCCGGGCTCAAAGAGGCTGCACTATATATGCAGAAACGTAAGATTGGCTGCTTGCCTGTCGTTGAGGACGACAAACTGGTCGGTATTATCACCGACAGCGATTTCGTCGCCATCGCCATCAACCTGCTCGAGATCCAGGAAGAAACAGAGCCGATGGAAGAAGAGGAAGAACTGGTCCGATAGCGACAAACACGTGCCACTTGAGATAGGCTAAGTTTTCCGTTTCAAGGAAAGGTCCAAAGGGCGCGTGAATTATCTGGCGCATTTACATATAGCCAAGCACTGCAACAGCCAGTTGATGGGAAACCTGATGGCAGATTTTGTTCGCGGAAAACCCGACGGTAAATTTCTGCCAGAAACCACGAAAGCCATCTATCTTCACCGGTTTGTGGACCGCTACATCGACAGCCATGAGGCCATCAAGCCCTGCCGCGCGCTCTTTCCCAAACACCTTTACCGATTCAGTGCGATTGCTCTCGATATGTTCTGGGATCATGCGCTCGTCCATCATTGGGATGCCTTCAATGACGTCCGTTTCGATGAGTTTATCGCCCGCGCCGAGACAGACTGCCGCACCGCGACTCAGCAAGAACCCAATCCGCTACCGGAGAGGTATCTTTTTCTCTCAGATAAAATGTGGCGCGAAGGCTGGATCCCTTCTTACGAGGACATCAACACCCTACCCTTTGCTTTAAAACGAATGTCAGCCCGAACCCCTCGGATGGGCCCGCTGGCTGAAACGGCAGAGACCTTAGTTGCTCACCGACAAAGATTGTTGGATGCCTTTCCCTCTATATATAAAGATGTGCTCAGCGCTGCTCGCGATTTTAACCACCAGCCTTAACTCTAAGTAGTCTCAAATCACAGGCACAAAAAAAGCGACCCGAAGGTCGCTCAAAGCGTGGATATGGGGCAGTAAACCCCTGGGCTCTTCGGCCCATGAACAGCTAAGGACTTTGCATGTTATATACCCAAACGACCTGGATATGCTTCATTCAGATGTCATCAATGCGTTCAATTCGAGGCAAATTCCACGAGGAATAGTCATTCTATTTCCGTGGCATTTAACGAAGAAGTGGGCGCATTGATGGCCTCCCTTCGGGCGAGTTGACTGACGCCGTGCTCTTTGTTGTTCCTTTTTGATGGAGGTGACTACACCTGCAAAGGAACGCCGCGATCACA
>NZ_LASY01000040.1:0-8018 GCF_000973155.1 Grimontia sp. AD028
CGTAAGTGCGGCGAATATTAACGGGGTGATGGAATGCTGTAAACCCCTTTTCTGCACATTCGCGTTTAAGTGCCTCTTTTTTAAACGCATCGGTGGTATATGACGCAAAATCCCAAGACCACACAGCCAAAAGACGCAACTTCAACGCTGAAAGGCGCAATTAACCTTCTCATTTAGCCAGTTTCTCAAGGTTGTGACTACACTGATGAAAAAAGCCTTGCGTTATTGATAGGTGTATCACTTTGATAACCGAAGAGATGAAGACTCTCTCTGCTTAACATTGAACGTTGCAGACAAGTCTGGAAGTCGTCTCGTGGAGCACAAGGTCATTAGCCAACGAGAAGAGAGATAACGATGAAAACTTCAGATTTGTTTGTACGCGCGCTGGAAAATGAAGGTGTCGAATATATCTACGGCATTCCGGGTGAGGAAAACCTCGATTTTCTGAACTCGTTAAAAGACTCCAAAATTGAACTTATCCTGACGCGACATGAGCAGGCAGCCGGATTTATGGCGGCAACTTACGGCCGTTTAACCGGTAAACCTGGTGTTTGTCTCTCAACCCTGGGGCCTGGCGCAACAAACTTTGTGACTGCTGCTGCCTATGCGCAACTCGGTGCGATGCCAATGATCATGTTGGGTGGCCAGAAGCCTATTCGTAAGAGTAAGCAAGGCCGCTTCCAGATTGTTGATGTCGTCAATCTCATGAAGCCAATTACCAAATACTCCGAGCAGGTGGTCGATGGCAATAACGTCCCTGCGATGGTGCGCGAATCATTCCGCGTGTGTAAGGAAGAGCGTCCGGGAGCAGGTTATCTGGAACTGCCAGAGGACATTGCAGAAGAAGACTCAGCCGCGACAGTGTTCGATGTTGTTGAGCACCGCAGACCCGATGCCAACGAGAAATGCCTCGACCAAGCGGCGGAAATGATCAAAAAAGCCAAAATGCCGCTTCTGCTGATTGGTGCGGGTGCCAACCGTAAACGTTCCAGCCAAGCTCTCAAAGAATTCATCGATAAAACGGGTATCTATTTCTTCAATACTCAGATGGGTAAAGGTGTGGTGGATGAGCGTCATGAGCGCTTTATCGGTACTGCTGCTCTTTCAAGCCATGACTTCCTGCACTGTGCGATTGAAAAAGCCGACCTGATTATCAACGTGGGTCACGATGTGATTGAGAAACCGCCGTTCTTTATGGAAAAAGGTGGCACCAAAGTTATTCATATCAACTTCTTTGCAGCGCGTACGGATGAAGTCTACTTCCCGCAGCTTAACGTTGTTGGCGACATCTGTTCTTCAGTAGGTCGCTTAACAGAGAAAGTCGGTGAGCTGTCGCAAGACATGAGCTACTTCGGCCGTGTCAAAGCCCATGTTGATGAGCGTACGACCAAATACTTCGAAGATCGCCGCTTCCCTATTCTGCCCCAGCGTTTGGTGAAAATCCTACGTGATCAGTTGGACGATGAAGACATCGTTACCCTCGATAACGGCGTATACAAAATCTGGTTTGCACGTAACTATCAATGCCACACAAATAACACTCTGCTGCTGGATAATGCATTGGCAACCATGGGAGCAGGTTTGCCTTCAGCCATGGTGGCGAAGCAGCTTTATCCCAACAAGAAAGTGGTGTCGGTCAACGGCGACGGCGGTTTTATGATGAACTCGCAGGAAATCGAAACCGCGGTACGCATGGGTCTGGATCTGGTGGTGATCATTCTGAATGACAGCGCCTACGGCATGATTAAGTGGAAGCAGGAAGGCATGGACTTCGATAATTTTGGTCTGGATTTCGGTAACCCTGATTTTGTGAAATACGCCAACAGTTTTGGCGCGATTGGTCACCGCCCAGATAGCCATGACGAGTTCCAGTCCATTCTCAAACATGCACTGAATTCCCCGGGCGTCCACCTTATCGATTTGCCAGTGGATTACTCACTGAACCATTCCATTTTGAATGTTCTTATCAAGGAAAGCCGTTCAATCGGATAAAGGGAGAGAATCATCATTATGTCTGAACTGAACGTCTATCGCCCCTATGATGGCGGTTTGATTCGGTCGCTGCCAATGCAGACAGCGGACGATGTAGAAACAGCGCTGGCCACTGCTCACGGGCTGTTTCTCGACAGAAGTGCATGGATGCCACCTCATCAGCGCATTGAAATTCTGGAGAGAACCATTGAAATCATGTCATCACAGGTGGAATCTCTCACCCGTATGGCAGCGGAAGAAGGTGGTAAGCCTTACATCGACTCCAAAGTGGAAGTGCTTCGTGCTATCAACGGTGTAAAGCTGGCCATTGAACACATTCCGCAGATCAAAGGCGAGCAGATCCCAATGGGACAAACCGCGGCGTCCGTGAACCGTCTGGCCTTCACGATTCGTGAACCTATTGGCGTGGTCGCTTCTGTCAGTGCGTTCAACCACCCACTCAACCTTATCGTGCATCAGGTGATTCCAGCACTGGCTGTCGGTTGTCCGGTGATTGTGAAACCCGCGCTCACCACGCCTCTTTCTTGCCTGAGACTGGTTGAGATCCTGCACGAAGCTGGCTTGCCGAAAGGCTGGTGCCAGGCATTGGTTTGCGACAACGATGCGTCTAGCAAATTGGTGTCTGACCCTCGGATTAACTTCCTTTCATTTATTGGCTCAGCAAAAGTCGGCTGGATGCTACGCTCGCAACTCGCACCGGGCACACGCTGTGCACTCGAGCATGGTGGAGCCGCCCCTGTGATTGTGGATGACAGCGCCAATATCGACGAAGTCGTACCTATGCTTGCCAAAGGCGGTTTTTACCATGCTGGGCAAGTTTGTGTGTCTGTTCAGCGAGTGTATGCGCAGCAGGGATTCTGTCGTGAATTAGCAGTCAGACTGGCTCAGGCTGCTGAGAAAATGAAGGTTGGCGATCCTCTGGATCCGGGAACAGAAGTCGGTCCGCTTATTCTTCCTCGCGAAGTCGATCGTGTTGATGAATGGGTTCAGGAAGCCGTGCAAGGCGGTGCAGAGTTGCTTTGTGGTGGCAAGAAAATCTCGGACACCTGTTACGCCCCAACGGTACTGCTCAATCCGCCAGATGATGTCCGCGTCTCTCAAATGGAGATCTTTGGTCCAGTGGTCTGTGTTTACTCATACGCCGACAAGCAAACTGCTATCGATCGTGCGAACGGCTTACCTTATGCGTTCCAAGCTGCGGTTTTCACCAATGATTTGGAAGACGCCCTGAATGTCACCCAACAACTCAACGCAACGGCTGTTATGGTTAACGACCATACTGCATTTCGCGTCGACTGGATGCCATTTGGCGGCCGTGATGCTTCTGGCGTCGGGCTGGGTGGCATTCAGTATTCAATGCACGAAATGACACGCGACAAAATGCTGGTGTTTAAGAGTAAGCACTTATAGGGGCTGTTAAGCTATCCCTCTGACTCTCCCTTACCGGCTATCAACTTTGTCGGTATTGGGAGTGTCACTTTCCGGGTCTGTTGACCTTCGCATGCTCCCTCCCTCATTGAAGCCCTGCCGTATCAGGTAGTTTGGGCAAAATGTCTTATAGTTAGATCAGATTTAACATTTTCAGAACAGGGAGAAGGTGTGAATATCCGAGCCAGAGCGGTTCTTTTTACCGCGTTCTTTTTTACTGCTGTCATCCTCGCCTTTATCACACTGGCATTTGGTTATCTGGCTGATGCGCGCAAGGAAGAAATGAATTACCGCGCAAAAGAACTCGCCGAGCTCGTGTCTGTCACCTTTGAGATTCCCTTACTAGAAAAAAATCACACCATTATTCGAGATATGACAGACCGCTTTGTCGCCCACGAAGATTTAACCTACCTGACCATAGACCAGGGTGACACGTTGATTGCACACAGCCGCAGTTTGGAAACGCCGGAGGATGGCATCACTGTTGTGATTGAGGAAGTTGAAAACGATGAGGGAAAACTCGGTACTGTCATTGTCGGCTACCGCAATCATTACTCTGACAATATGGCCTCCCCTGTCGGTCAGGTGCTGATTTGGGGTACCAGCGGTATCGGTTTATTGGCCATTGTGGTGATTTACGTTTTGCTTTTTTCCATTACCCGTCCGCTTCGCAAACTTCATCGACTGAGTGATGGCGACGAGGGAAGCGCAAAATTCAGTCTCTTTAACGTGGACGAGATCGAGACGACGGTCAATGAAGTCAATCATCTCAGGCAAAAGATGGACCGAAGCTACAACAGGCTCCAGTCCTCATTACGGGACCATGAGTTTTCCTACCAGCAAACCCAGATAGTCGAAGAACGCAGCCAGGCAATATACAGCGCATCACTGGACGCTATCGTTGTTGTTGACGAGCAAGATACCATCATTGAATTCAACCCGACGGCAGAGCAGCTTTTTGGCTGGGCGAGAGAAGAAATTCTTGGACTGAGACTGGCAGAAACCATCATTCCCGAAAGGATGCGAAAGAACCACATCATGGGAATGCAACACTTACTGCAAACCGGTGAAGGTCAGGTGCTCGACCAGAGAATTGAGCTTTCTGCAATGCGCAAAAGTGGGCGCGAGTTCCCCGTTGAAATATCCATATCCTCAGCAAAAACCAAAGCAGGTTACATCTTCGTCTCTTACATACGCGATATTTCAAAGCAAAAAGCGCGGGAAGAAGAACGACGACAGAATGCGCAGGCATTTGAACTGGCGTTTCCAATGCTGATAGCCGACGCCAAAGGCCACGTTATCCGAGCGAATTCCGCGTTTTGCGAGATTTTAGGATATAAACCGGAAGACATCATTGGCGAGAAGCCCCGCTCTTTGACAGAAAACCCGTCAGACAAGTCCTTTCATACTCAGATCTGGTTGTCTTTGTTGGGGCGCGGTCGCTGGGAAGGCGAGTTGGGCCTCAGGCACAAATCCGGATACGGCGTTCGCGTGAAAGCAAGAATGAAAGCCCAGCATAGCGAAGGGGATGACCTGCAATTCTATGTTGCGCACTTTGAGAGAATCAGTGACAACAAAGAAGATGTTGAGCTGAAAGCTTCTCTCGAAGAAGAAAAACAAAGCCCGCTACAAGCGGGCTAAGTCACAAGGTTAGCTTTTATAACGCGATAAACACGCCAGCCAAAGCAGCACTCATCAAGTTAGCAAGAGTTGCAGCGACAACGGCGCGGAAACCTAACTTCGCCACATCCTGACGACGCTCTGGTGCCATCGCACCGATAGAGCCAAGATTAATCGCAATAGAACCGATGTTCGCAAAACCACACAGCGCAAAGGTCACGATAATCTGGCTATGTTCAGACAGGGTATCCTTCACGTTCACAAAGTCCATAAATGCCACGAACTCGTTCAGAATGGTTTTTTGACCAATCAGCGCTCCCGCATTCAGTGCTTCGCTCCATGGAATGCCTGCTGCAAATGCCAGAGGTGAGAACAGGTAGCCGAAGATCAGCTGCAATGTCAGGCCTTCATAGCCAAACCAAGAGCCCGCAATCTCAAAGCCTGCGTTTACCATCGCAATCACGCTCACGAACGCAATCAGCATGGTACCGACAGCCACTGCCACTTTCACGCCGTTCATCGCGCCGGAAGCCAGTGCATCCACTGCGTTAACGTCGGCGCTTTTTTCCAATTCGATGTTTTCCTGCTCAATCGCGACTTCGCGTTCTGGCACCAACATCTTCGCCATCAGCAGTCCACCTGGTGCAGCCATAAAGCTTGCTGCAATCAAGTATTTCAGTTCGATACCCAGCGCCGCATAGCCGCCAAGCACTGAACCAGCCACAGAAGCCATGCCTCCTACCATGATGGCGAACAGCTCTGAACGGGTCATGTTCTTAAGGAATGGGCGGATAACCAGTGAAGACTCACTCTGGGAGAGAAAAATGTTGCTGGTTGCAGCCAGAGACTCAACCTGAGAAGTACCCAGAAGACGTCGAATTGCACCGCCAATCACTTTGATTAGCCATTGCATGATACCGAGGTAGTAGAGAAGAGAAATGATGGCAGAAAGGAAGATGATAAGAGGAAGAACGCGGATAGCAAAGATGAAATTACCACTTGCTAAGTCACCGAAAACGAAGCCAATACCTTCGTCCGCAAAAGCTAATAATCCTGAAACGCCGTTGCTGATTGAACCGAGAAGAGATTGACCAAGAGGGAAATAGAGAACCAACGCGGCAAAACCGGCTTGAAGGGAGAAAGCGCCGAGAACAGTTCGCCAATTAATGTCACGACGACTGTCTGAAAGTGCGTAAGCACACGCTAACAGGGCCAATACGCCGGCCAAGCTGTAGATGATTTGCATTATGTTACCTTGCTTATGTATCTGGATTTTGGCGTGTTTTGATAAGACGCGCGCAGGCAAAGGCAACATGGCAGGAGGCTGCAGATGTTGTCTTACCCAAAGGCGAATATCAAAGGCCCATATACCCAAACGACCTGGAGATACAGGTTGTAATTTGTTTGGGTATCAATGCTCACAGTTACGCTGGGCCCAGTTCCTTGGGGCAAGTTTCCATTTTGCAGCCGATTGAAAGCTTGGTTGTTCACGCCATTCGTTAACGAAAAGCGCTCGCTTTAACCGGGCGGGGAATATAGCAAAGCCAAACCGTATGTGACAATGATCACTTTTGTTAAATTTCGCGGCCTGATGACAAAACAGGCGCAAGAGGTTGATTTGAATAAAACTAAAACGAGAAAGCCCGGCTAAAGTGCCGGGCTTGTCGATGTAACTTTGAGCTGAACTCACTTCAAGTGGAAGATTTGTTCTGTTTCCAGTGACGTCATCGCTCGCACCTGACGCCACACATAGTAGAAAATACCCAACATCATCAATGTGCTTGGAATCGCAATCATTGGGTAGCTGTAAAGCGTCATCTTACCCAACTCTTCGTTGAACGCCACCGTGCCTGCTGGGCTGGTCACAATCCAGGTTGCGAGGAAATAATTCATCACGGAAGAGAACACAAACGTGCTGGCGAAAAGATAGTTTGAAATGGTCAGACAGCGATCAAACGCATCCGTGTTGTTGGTTTGTGCAAGACGCTCTTTAATGAGTTCGAGATTCAGGAGGGTATCGTTAAAAACCAGCTTCTTCACAATCGGATAAGGCGTGAAAGTGGAAATCAATACCGCCAGACCAATCACACCAGGAATCAAGGCTTCTTTAATCGCCAGCCATTGCGTATCCAGCTCAAGCAGCCCAATCCCGCCGGTCAGCAACACACTCACAAAGCCCAGCGCCGCAATCAGATTCAGTTTCTTGCTACGAACAAGTTCCAAACCGCCGTAAGCTACTGGGAAGGCTAGCGCCACCACCAGCGCCATCACGGTGCCGAGGTGTTCTTCGCCGCTGAACTTCATCAAAATGAACGAAGGCAAAAATACGTTAAAGACAATTTCGAACAGTGCGTTCGGCTTTTTGGTTTCGGTATTACTCATAATCTTCCAGTTTAAAGCGCCATGTTATTTTTCTGGCTTTGTTGAATTGTTCCCTGACAGCCGCGAGATGTAAAGGTTGGATACCTCATCCTGTGTAACGACATGTGTCGCTTCCCTTGTTATTCAGGCAGCTATTTGATGTGAAAAGTTCCGAAAAAGCTCAAGTGAGTGGGATTTTGAGATACAAAAAAGCCCCGCAGTTTCCTGCAGGGCTTTGTTGTGTTGGCGGAGCGGACGGACTAGAGCGCGCCGGGCTCCCGGACGCGGCCCAAAGTGCGCAGCACTTTCTGGGGCGCGGATAAGAAAAAAGCCTGACGCTTTCGCATCAGGCTTAAATCGTTGGCGGAACGGCCGGGCTGGCGCTCCAGCGGGACTCAAGCCGCATGGCTCGTGAGAGTCCCCCTCTTGGAATCTGATAGATACAAAAAAGCCCCGACATTTCTGTCGAGGCTTCGTTGTATTGGCGGAGCGGACGGGACTCGAACCCGCGACCCCCGGCGTGACAGGCCGGTATTCTAACCAACTGAACTACCGCTCCAATTCTTGTGAAATCCGGCTTTACAACCCAACTTCCAGAATGTGGCGGAGAGATAGGG